>NZ_JBKKRK010000015.1:0-130680 GCF_048847255.1 Pseudomonas algeriensis
GAGCAAGCTCGCTTGTATGTTTAGACTTGAAGGGGTGGGCAGGACTAAAAGCTCGATTCCGACTCTAGCCAGTACGGACCGTGGGAGACTTCTCGTCCCGCCCTTTCTACCTAAAGCGCCGATAAGGAATTCATCGGTAAAACCGACGATAGAAGCAAGCCAGCGCTACGGTAGACCCCGACAAGCATCTAAACCCTAGCTCCGAGGATTCGACATGACAATCCTTACCTCTCCAGCGGTTATCGGTATTGATGTCGCCAAGGCTGAAATTGTCGCTTATCGCGAGGATCTGAAAAGCATTCAAATCGTCGATAACAATCGTGAAGCCCTTGTCCGCTGGCTCAAAATGTTGCCAGCGCAAAGCTTGATTGCCTTGGAAGCCACCAGCTTTTATCACCTGGATACGGCTGAACTGGCCCATGGGATGGGGCACAGGGTTTATGTTGTGGATGCCTATCGTGTGGCCCATTACCGTGAAAGCATTGGGCAGCGGGCAAAAACCGACCCTTGTGATGCACGTTTGCTGGCGCGTTATCTGACGAATGAACAGCAACGGCTACGTGCCTGGACACCACCTCCCGATGCCTACAAAGTGCTAAGAAGCCTGCTACGCAAGCGTGCAGAACTGATCAAAGCTCGCGTCAGCCTCATGCTGAGCTGGTCGGGCGAACCGCTTCTGAAAGATATCCTGACCCAGCAACTGGACGCCTTCAAGCAAAGCGATCGGGCCATTCAGAAATTATTGCGTGAAGCCAGCCAAGGGGCGGGAATTACTGAGAATATCAACCGCTGCAAAGCCATTGAGGGTGTGGGCGAACTGACGGCAACAAGCCTGGCGACCGCATTCATGCGAGGTGACTTCGCCAGCGGCGATGCGTTCATTGCCTTTTTAGGGATGGACCTGAGGCCAAAGGACTCCGGAAAAAAACACAGTCCCAGACACCTGAGCAAGAAAGGAGATGGCGAGCTGCGACGCTTGGCACACACCGCAGCAATGGCGGCTTGCCGGTCTCCAGTCTGGAAGCCTTACTACGAGTCCTGCTTGGCAAGAGGTTTCGCCAGAACCCAAGCGTTGGTGAGCCTCGCCCGTAAATTGTGTCGGGTGGCATTCGCCCTGATGAAAAACCAGAGCGAATATCGCCCTAATTCTATGCTGCAGGGTTCCCCTGCAACATAGAATCTCCCACAATAGACCGCATTCGTTAGAGCAACTCGGTCAACTTGTGGAAGCGAGCTTGGTCGCGATGGCGCCTTGTCAATCAACATAAATACCCAAGCGGGCCCCACCCCGTGAACTCAATCCTCCATATCCCGTCTCATAGGAGGAATTAAGTCCCGACTCGCGCTAAACTGCGCGGGTTTTCCGCCCCCTATTCTTCGGAGCCGTCCATGTCCCGCGTTACCTTGAGTCGCTATTTGATTGAGCAGACCCGCAGCAACAATACCCCTGCCGATCTGCGCTTTTTGATCGAAGTGGTGGCGCGTGCATGCAAGGAGATCAGCCACGCCGTGTCCAAGGGCGCGCTGGGCGGTGTCCTGGGCAGCATGGGCACCGAGAACGTGCAGGGCGAAGTGCAGAAGAAGCTCGACGTGCTCTCCAACGAAATCCTGCTGGAAGCCAACGAGTGGGGCGGTCACCTGGCCGGCATGGCGTCCGAGGAAATGGACAATGCCTACCAGATCCCGGGCAAATACCCGAAAGGCGCCTACCTGCTGGTATTCGACCCGTTGGACGGCTCGTCGAACATCGACATCAATGCGCCGGTCGGCACAATCTTCTCGGTACTGCGTTGCCCTAACGAATACCTGAGCCAGAACGAAGCCTTGAATGAAAAGGCCTTCCTGCAGCCCGGCACCGAGCAAGTCGCCGCCGGTTACGCCATCTACGGTCCTCAGACCATGCTGGTGCTGACCCTGGGCGACGGCGTGAAAGGCTTCACCCTGGACCGCGAGATGGGCAGTTTCGTCCTGACCCACGAAGACATCACCATTCCTGAAACCACCCAGGAATTCGCCATCAACATGTCCAACCAGCGTCACTGGGAAGCTCCGGTACAACGCTACGTCAGCGAGTTGCTGGCCGGTGAAGAAGGCCCGCTGAAAAAGAACTACAACATGCGCTGGGTGGCCGCGATGGTTGCCGATGTACACCGCATCCTGACCCGAGGCGGTCTGTTCATGTACCCGCGCGACAGCCGCGAGCCGTCCAAGCCGGGCAAGCTGCGCCTGATGTACGAAGCCAACCCGATGTCGTTCCTGGTGGAGCAGGCGGGTGGCGCTTCCACCGACGGTCGCCAGCGCATCCTCGACATCAAGCCTGAGGGCCTGCACCAGCGAGTTGCGGTATTCCTCGGTTCGAAGGAAGAAGTGGCACGCGCCACGGCTTACCACAAGGAGTAAACCATGACCGGGCCTTGGCAGCCGTTGCTCGATTGGTGGTTTGGCACAGCCCAAACGCCGGACGAAATAGCGGCTGACAAGGGCAAGCTGTGGTTTGGCAAAGGCCATGATCGCCAGGCGCAAGAGCGCTTCGGCGAACAGGTCGAGCAAGCACTGGCCGGCGGATTGACCGATTGGGCGCAACGCCCGGAAGGTTGGCTGGCCCTGGTCCTGCTACTGGATCAACTCCCGCGTATGATCTTTCGCGACACGCCCAAAAGCTTTTCCGGCGACTTGCGTGCCCAAGCGTTGGTGGCCCAAGGTCTGGCGGCAGGTTTCGACCAGCAACTGCGGCCAATCCAGCGTGTCTCATCTACCTCGTCCTCGAACATTGCGAAAACCTCGCGGTGCAGAACGAAGCCGTGTCGCGGTTCGTCAGACTGGTCCGGGAGCAACCCGAGGCGCAGCGCGCGGTGTTCGAAGACAACCTGGATTATGCCGAACGGCATCAGAAGATCATTGCCCGGTTCGGACGTTTTCCCCATCGCAATGCGGTGTTGGGGCGTGAGTCCACGGCTGAGGAAGTGGAATTCTTGAGCAGGCCTGGGTCCAGGTTCTGAATTTTTTGCGAGGCTGATGCCGCTATCGTCGGATCGCCGCCCGGAGCAAGCTCGCTCCGGGCGGCGATCCGACGATGGGGCCCTTCCAGGCGTTAGATCCGGAAACTGCCCACCAACTGCTTCAACCGCGCCGCCTGCTGTTCCAAGTCGGAACAGGCCCGCAAGGTGGCTTGCAGGTTTTCCACGCCTTCCTGGTTCAGCGTGTTGATTTCATTGATGTCGACGTTGATCGATTCCACCACGGCGGTCTGTTCTTCGGTGGCGGTGGCCACGGACTGGTTCATGCCGTCGATCTCGCCGATGCGCTGGGTCACGCTGCCCAGTCGTTCGCCGGCCTGGTTGGCGATGCCGACGCTGCTTTCGCTCTGGCGCTGGCTATCGGTCATGGTCAGCACCGCTTCCCGCGCGCCGACTTGCAACTCTTCGATCATCTTCTGCACTTGCTGCGCAGAATCCTGGGTGCGGTGGGCCAGGTTGCGCACCTCGTCGGCGACGACCGCGAAGCCGCGACCGGCTTCACCGGCCCGGGCCGCTTCGATGGCGGCGTTCAGGGCAAGCAGGTTGGTCTGCTGGGAAATGCTGGTGATCACTTCGAGGATCTGGCCGATGTTCACCGTGTTGCTGTTCAGGGTTTCGATGTTGCCGCAAGAATCGCTGATCTTGGCTGACAGCTGTTGCATCGCCGTGATGGTTTTATCCACCACTTGCTGGCCATCTTCGGCCAGGTTGCGGGCCTCGCTGGAGTGCTGCGAGGCGAGGGCGGCATTCTGGGCAATTTCCTGGGCGGCGGCGCCAAGCTGGTTGATGGCCGCGGCCACGCTGCTGGTGCGCGACGCTTGCTGGTCGGAGTTGTATATCGACGAATTGGAGGCGCTGACGACACGCAGGGCGACTTCATTGACCTGGCCCGTGGCGGAAGCCACTTCGCGGATCGAAGCGTGGATACGCTCGACGAAACGGTTGAACGAAGTGCCCAGCGCGCCGAATTCATCATGGCCGTGGATGGTCAGGCGGCGGGTCAGGTCGCCTTCGCCTTCGGCGATGTCATGCATGGCGCGGCCCATGATCAGCAGCGGTCGCATCAATACACGGATGAGCATGCTCAGCAGGGCGATGATGAACACCACGGCAATGACCATGGCAATCAGGGCCGAGGTGCGGAACTCGCTGAGCATCGCCAGCGCCGCGCTCTTGTCGAGCACCAGCGCCACGTACCAGTCGGCGCCGGGTACGCCGGCGACTCGGGTAAAGGAAATGAACTGGGTCTTGCCGTCGAGCTCGACTTCCTTCATGCCCGGGCTGACTTGCGGCGCACCGTTGGGATAGGCCTCGGCGAGGGTCTTGAGCACGCGCTTGCTGTCAGGGTGGACGAGGATCTTGCCATCGGCGCTGACGATGAACGCATGGCCATGTCCGCCGAAGTTCAGCGAGTTGATGATGGCGCTGACGCTGGTCAGGTCGATGTCCGCCCCCGCCACGCCGATCATCTGGTTCTGGCGCTGTACCGGCGTGGCAACGGTGATCACAAGCTTGCCCGAAGACGCGGCGATGTAGGGTTCGGTGACGATGGTCTGTTGGGCGCTGTTGGCGGCCTTGTACCAGCCACGGGCGCGCGGGTCGTAGTCGGCGGCGCGATTGCCGGCCGGCACCGAAAACATTACGCCGTCGGTGCCGCCAAAATAGCTGAGCTGAAAATTGCCGGTGTAGGCAGGCAGGCCCACCGCGCGTTTCAGGCTGTCGGCACTGCTGCCATCGATGGCGATTTGCTGGGCCAGCGATTGCAGCAGTTGGATCCGGCCTTCGACCCACGTCTGGATATTGCGGCTGGTCAGGCTGCCGAGCTCCTGCATGGAGGTCTCGGTGCTGGAATACAGACTTTGTCGTTGGCGGTAATCGTTGAACAGGATGAAACAGGCGAATGCGACGGCCACCACAAGGGCGGCAGCCAACAGGATTTTGTGGCTGAATTTCATGTTTCTGGTCATTAAGAACGCTACCGCGGAGGGACGGGTCAAAAAGGGGTGTCAATTTGCCATAACACAGGATTTTACGCTGTTACTTTTTATCGGCCCGCAAGCCCGGCGCATCAGGCGTCGATGGACTCATCCCGACGAAAGGCACGACGGCGTCACAGTTCGATTGTTTCACCCGTCGATAACCCTCGGGACAACCAATAAATACTGGGGGCGTCGGGGAACCAGATAGGGGTTTTCTCTTCTAAGGTTCAGGTTGGCACCCTGCCACCTCCCTTCCGCTCCAGGAGTTACACCATGTCGCTGCGATCTATCGCCCTGCTGTTCATGTGCGTCGTATTGACCGCATGCAGCAAGGTCAACCAGGAAAACTACTCGAAGCTGTCGGCGGGCATGCCCAAGGCCGAAGTCGAGACGTTGCTGGGGAAGCCGACTGACTGTTCGGGCGCGCTCGGCATGTCCAGCTGCACCTGGGGCGACCAGAAAAGCTTTATCAGCGTGCAGTACGCCGGTGACAAAGTGTTGATGTTTTCCGGCCAAGGCCTGAAGTAACCTGAAGTAAACCGGGGCCAAGCGCCCACGGGAGAAAAAAATAATGATGCGGTTAGTTTTTGTGCTTTTGGCTGGCCTGGTATTGGCCGGCTGTGCCACTTCTGGCGTAGACCCGTTGGCGCCCAAGACCGTCAACAGTGTCAATCTCAAGCGTTACCAAGGGACCTGGTACGAGCTGGCCCGCCTACCGATGTATTTCCAGCGCAACTGCGCGCAATCCGAAGCCCATTACACCCTCAAGCCCGACGGCAACGTGGATGTGTTCAACCGCTGCCTGACTTCCGATTGGAAGTGGGAAGAAGCCCGGGGCACCGCTTACCCACAGGTGCCAGGCAAGACCGACAAGCTCTGGGTCGAATTCGATACCTGGTTCTCGCGGATCCTGCCGGGTGTGGCGAAGGGAGAATATTGGGTCTTGTATGTCAGCGATGACTACAAGACCGCCATCGTTGGCGATCCGAGCCGGCGTTACATGTGGTTGCTGTCGCGCACGCCAACGGTCAATGTCGATGTGCGCGAAGAACTGCTGAGCAAGGCGCGCCAGCAGGGCTACGACACGACGCGGTTGGTCTGGCGTGCGTCGGACCGGCAGATGGCCAAGACTTCGGACTGATGGAGTAGAACACCTGTGGGAGCGAGCTTGCTCGCGATGAGGCCTTTACCGTCAACATAGATGTTGATGGAGAATCCGCTATCGCGAGCAAGCTCGCTCCCACATTGAATTGTCGTCAGCCCAGCAGTTCGCGCAGCACCCGGCTAAACGCTCGGGCGCTTTCTTCCTCGCCGGCATGACGGCCGTCGCGAACCTGCCATTTTCCGCCGACCATCACATCGCGCACCTGGCGATCGCCGCCCGCAAACAGCCAACGATTGAGAATGCCGTCACCGGTCGCCGTGGCCAGGTAAGGATCATTGCCATCGAGCACCAGCCAGTCGGCGCGCTTGCCGACTTCCAATGCGCCGATCGGTTGGCCCAACGCCTGGGCGCCACCGTCCAGTGCGGCGTCATACAGGGTACGCCCGACCATCGGCTGATCCGTTCGGTACAACCGGTTGCGGCGCTGGTCCCGCAGCCGCTGGCCGTATTCCAGCCAGCGTAATTCCTCCACGACGCTCAACGACACATGGCTGTCAGAGCCGATGCCCATCCGCCCGCCTTGGGCTAGGAAATCCACGGCCGGAAAAATTCCGTCACCCAGGTTGGCTTCCGTGGTCAGGCACAGACCGGCAATTGCCCGGCTCTTGGCCATCAGGCTGACTTCCTGTGGATTGGCGTGGGTGGCATGAACCAGGCACCAGCGTTGATCCACCTCGGCATTTTCATACAGCCACTGCAGCGGACGCGCGCCGCTCCAGCTCAGGCAGTCGTCAACCTCCTTTTGCTGTTCGGCGATGTGGATATGCACGGGGCAATCGCGGTCGCTGGCGGCCAGCACATCGTGGATCTGCCCGGGTGTCACGGCGCGCAGCGAGTGGAAGCACAGGCCCAACGCCTGGGACGGTTGCCCGGCCAGGATCGGCTGCAAGCGTGACTGAAGCTTCAGGTAGTTTTCGGTGCTGTTGATGAACCGGCGCTGCCCGTCGTTGGGCTCTTGGCCGCCGAAACCGGAATGGCTGTAAAGCACCGGCAGCAGCGTCAAGCCAATGCCCACGTCACCGGCGGCCTGGCTGATACGCAAGGCCAGTTCGGCCGGATCGGCGTAATGTCTGCCGTCGGTGTCATGGTGTACGTAATGGAATTCGGCAACCGATGTATAGCCGGCCTTGAGCATTTCGATGTAAAGCTGACGGGCGATGACGCCCAGCTGGTCGGGGCTGATTTTGCCGACGAGGCGGTACATCAGATCGCGCCATGTCCAGAAACTGTCATTGGGATTGCCCGCCACTTCCGCCAGCCCGGCCATGGCCCGCTGGAACGCATGGGAATGCAGGTTCGGCATGCCCGGAAGCAGGGGACCGCCGAGCCGTTCGGCGCCGTTTGCGTGGGAATCGGCCTGGACATGGGTCAAGACGCCCTCGGCGTTGACCTCGAGGCGTACATCATTGGCCCATCCATCAGGCAGCAGCGCACGCTCGGCAAAGAAGGCGGACATCGGTTGAACCTCGTTGCGTGTAATTTGTATATACATATACAGACGTTTGCCTGCCCGGTAAACTCCGGCAAGCTAGTCATCAACATTCGCAGAACAGGAATACGCCGTGCCGACTCCGCCTGCCAAACCGCCGCTGGCCGCAACCATGGGTGACAGTCCGGCGCCCTTGTACGCCCGCGTCAAACAAATGATCACCCAGCAGATCGACAGTGGAAACTGGCCGCCCCATTACCGTGTGCCATCGGAAAGCGAACTGGTCAGCCAGTTGGGCTTCAGCCGCATGACCATCAACCGGGCCCTGCGGGAAATGACCGCTGATGGCCTGCTGGTGCGCATGCAAGGCGTCGGCACGTTCGTCGCCGAGCCCAAGAGCCAGTCCGCACTGTTCGAAGTGCATAACATTGCGGATGAAATCGCCTCCCGTGGTCATCGCCATACGTGCAAGGTCATCACCCTGGAAGAAGAGGCCGCCGGTTCCGAGCGGGCGCTGGCCCTGGACATGCGCGAAGGCCAGAAGGTATTCCATTCGTTGATCGTGCATTTCGAAAACGACATTCCTGTGCAAATCGAGGACCGTTTCGTCAACGCGCTGGTGGCGCCTGATTACCTCAAGCAGGACTTCACTCAACAAACGCCTTATGCCTACCTGAACCAGGTTGCGCCGCTGACCGAAGGTGAGCATGTGGTCGAGGCGATCCTGGCGGAGCCGAGTGAATGCAAGCTGTTGCAGATCGAGCGGGGCGAGCCGTGCCTGTTGATCCGTCGTCGTACCTGGTCAGGTCGCCAGCCGGTGACCGCCGCACGCCTGATCCATCCGGGCTCGCGTCACAGTCTGGAAGGGCGTTTCCACAAATGAGCCAATTGAAGGTTTTACGCGCAGCGGATTACCCGCGCATGCCGTGGAAAAACGGCGGTGGCAGCACCGAGGAAATCACCCGCGATGCCGGCACCGGCCTGGAAGGTTTCGGCTGGCGCCTGTCCATTGCCGATATCGGTGAATCGGGTGGTTTTTCCACCTTCGCTGGCTACGAACGGATCATCACGGTCTTGCAAGGTGGCGGCATGACGCTGACTGTCGATGGCCACGCCACGCGGCCGCTGCATTCGCTGGAACCGTTTGCCTTCAGCGGCGAGAGCCAAGTGCAGTGCACGCTGCTGGAGGGGCCGATTCGCGACTTCAACCTGATCTACGCGCCGCAGCGTTACCGCGCGCGGCTGCAATGGCTGGGCGGCCAGCAGCGTTTTTTCAGCGAGGCGGGAACGGTATTGGTGTTCAGTGCCGCTCCGACGCTGAGGGTCAAGATGGATGAAACTGTCGAGGCACTGGGGCTTTATGACTGCCTGCAACTGAGCGGTAACGCTGGGCTGCTGGACATCACTACCCACGGCCAATGCTGCGTGATCGAGCTGACGGCCCACTAAGGCGCCTTGCCACAAAAGGTGTGTTCGTTGTTCCTTCTGGCGCACCAACTTGTTACCGAACGCCCCAGCGTGGCGCAATACCACGCTTTTTATGACCTTTTGATTGCTTCCCAAAAACCTCCTCCAAAAATTTCATGCAGCTTGGCGGCCCTTCTATTACGAGGCTTCTCGCCGATTCTTCAATTTTTCTTGATTAGCCCTTCAACAAGTTGGCCGCTTGATTGCATATGCTTGTACATACAAGTAAAGACGTATGCGTATGAGTCCTCTGCATTCAACGCTACGTTCGCTTAATCGCTGCCCACTGCCCGGGCTGGTCTGGATTGATCGCTGAGGAGTTTTTGCTGTGACCGACGCTACCCGCAAACCTGAAAAATACCGTGACGTTGAAATCCGTGCCCCTCGCGGTAACACGCTGACCGCCAAGAGCTGGCTGACCGAAGCGCCGCTGCGCATGCTGATGAACAACCTCGACCCGGAAGTGGCCGAGAACCCCAAGGAGCTGGTGGTCTACGGTGGCATCGGGCGCGCGGCGCGCAACTGGGAGTGCTACGACAAGATCGTCGAAAGCCTCACCCATCTGAATGACGATGAAACCCTGCTGGTGCAGTCCGGCAAGCCGGTGGGCGTGTTCAAGACCCACAGCAATGCCCCGCGCGTACTGATCGCCAACTCCAACCTGGTGCCGCACTGGGCCAGTTGGGAACACTTCAACGAGCTCGACGCCAAGGGCCTGGCCATGTACGGCCAGATGACGGCCGGCAGCTGGATCTACATCGGCAGCCAGGGCATCGTGCAAGGCACGTATGAAACCTTCGTCGAGGCCGGCCGCCAGCATTACGACTCCAACCTCAAGGGCCGCTGGGTCCTGACCGCCGGCCTCGGCGGCATGGGCGGCGCGCAACCGTTGGCCGCGACTTTGGCCGGTGCGTGCTCGCTGAACATCGAGTGCCAGCAGGTGAGTATCGATTTCCGCCTGAAAACCCGTTACGTCGACGAACAAGCCAAGGATCTGGACGACGCCCTGGCGCGCATCGAGAAATACACCGCCGAAGGCAAGGCGATTTCCATCGCACTGTGTGGGAACGCGGCTGAAATCCTGCCAGAAATGGTCCGCCGTGGTGTGCGCCCGGACATGGTCACAGACCAGACCAGCGCCCACGACCCACTCAATGGTTACTTGCCTGCCGGCTGGACTTGGGACGAATACCGTGCCCGCGCCAAGACTGAACCCGCCGCCGTGGTGAAGGCCGCCAAGCAATCGATGGCCGTCCACGTCAAAGCGATGCTCGAATTCCAGAAAATGGGCGTGCCGACCTTCGACTACGGCAACAACATCCGTCAGATGGCCCAGGAAGAAGGCGTGGAAAACGCATTCGACTTCCCGGGTTTCGTCCCGGCCTACATCCGTCCTCTGTTCTGCCGCGGCATTGGCCCGTTCCGTTGGGCGGCGTTGTCCGGTGACCCGCAGGACATCTACAAGACCGACGCCAAGGTCAAGGAACTGATCCCCGACGACGCCCACCTGCACAACTGGTTGGACATGGCTCGCGAGCGCATCAGCTTCCAAGGCTTGCCGGCGCGGATCTGCTGGGTTGGCCTGGGCCAACGCGCCAAGTTGGGCCTGGCGTTCAACGAGATGGTCCGCAGCGGCGAGTTGTCGGCGCCGATCGTCATCGGCCGCGACCACCTGGACTCCGGTTCCGTGGCCAGCCCGAACCGCGAAACCGAATCCATGCAGGACGGTTCCGACGCCGTTTCCGACTGGCCACTGCTCAACGCATTGCTCAACACCGCCAGCGGCGCGACCTGGGTATCGCTGCACCACGGCGGCGGCGTCGGCATGGGCTTCTCCCAGCATTCGGGCATGGTGATTGTCTGCGATGGCACCGACGAAGCGGCCGAACGGATTGCTCGCGTACTGCATAACGACCCGGGCACTGGCGTGATGCGCCACGCCGACGCCGGTTACCAGATCGCGATCGATTGCGCGAAGGAGCAGGGGCTCAACCTGCCGATGATCACTGGCAAGTAAGTGCAAAAACTGTGGGAGCGAGCCTGCTCGCGATGGCGGCCTGTCAGCCAACGCATGTATCGAATGTGGCGGCCTGTCAGCCAACGCATGTATCGAATGTGTCGGCCTCATCGCGAGCAGGCTCGCTCCCACAAATAAGAGCATCGTTCGAACCAGAACAATCCACAGAGGTTGAACCATGGCTGTCACCAGCACACGCGATAGCAGCAAGCCGTTGATCGAGAAGCGCTCGATCGACTACATCCCGGAAGGGGAAAGACACGGTCATCTGTTTAGCCAGTTCACCCTCTGGATGGGGGCCAATCTGCAGATCACCGCCATTGTCACCGGTGCGTTGGCGGTGGTGTTGGGGGGTGATGTGTTCTGGTCGTTGATCGGTTTGCTGATCGGCCAGTTGCTCGGCGGTGGTGTCATGGCGTTGCACGCCGCCCAAGGGCCAAAGCTCGGGCTGCCGCAGATGATCTCCAGCCGGGTGCAGTTTGGTGTATATGGCGCGGCCATCCCGATCGTGCTGGTATGCCTGATGTACCTGGGTTTCACCGCAACGGGCACCGTGCTATCCGGCCAGGCGCTGGGCCAGTTGTTTGGCGTCAGCGACAGTGTCGGCATCCTCATCTTCGCCAGTGTCATCGTGTTGGTCACGGTGCTTGGTTATCGGGTGATTCACTGGATCGGCCGTGTCGCCAGCATCATCGGTGTGATCGCCTTTGTTTACCTGTTCGCTCGCCTGATCAGCCATACGGATGTGGGCGCACTCCTGCAGATCCGCCACTTCAGTTGGAGCAGTTTCCTGCTTGCGGTGTCGCTCGCGGCCTCCTGGCAGATCGCCTTCGGCCCCTACGTCGCGGACTACTCGCGTTACCTGCCGAGCAAGACGTCCTCGGTGAAAACCTTCTTTGCCGCAGGTGCAGGTTCAGTCATCGGCGCGCAGGTGGCGATGATCCTCGGTGTGTTTGCCGCCGCCTCGGCCAACGGGCAGTTCGCCGGCCACGAAGTGGCCTATATCGTTGGCCTGGGTGGCACCGGCGCCACCGCCGCGCTGCTGTATTTCAGCATCGCGTTCGGCAAGGTCACCATTTCCACGCTGAACTCCTACGGCAGCTTCATGTGCATTGCGACCATCATCAGCGGTTTCCGTGGTCACCTGAACGTAACGCGGGTGCAACGCCTGGTGTTCGTGCTGTTCATTGTCGGCGCCGCGACCCTGATCGCGCTGCTCGGCCAGCACTCGTTCCTCGGTGCGTTCAAGTCCTTCATCCTGTTCCTGCTGGCGTTCTTTACGCCTTGGAGCGCGATCAACCTGGTGGACTACTACTGCATAACCCGTGAGCGCTATGACGTGCCGGCACTCGCCGATCCGAACGGTCGCTACGGTCGTTGGAACGCACTGGGTATCAGCGTCTACGTCTTCGGCGTACTGGTCCAGTTGCCGTTCATCGCCACCAAGTTCTATACCGGTCCGCTGGTGGAAGCCATGGGCGGTGTGGATATCTCGTGGATCATCGGCTTGGTGGTTCCGGCGGTGCTGTACTACGTCATCGCTAGAAAATGGCACAGCGCCGTACCCGATCAATTGATCCTGCCGGTCGAGCAGGACGCGGTTGACGCACAACCGAGCAGGGCGGGCCGCATCCAAGCGGTCTGATGGGACGTTGACAGGGCTAGATGCCTCTTGACTGCCGTAAGCCAATCCAACTGATTAGGAGCGTCACATAATGAAATCGAACAAGACCCTGCTGACCACATTGCTGTCCATGGGCCTGCTGGCCAGTGTCGGCGCCACGCAGGCGGCAGGCTGGTGCGAGTCGGGCAAACCGGTGAAGTTCGCCGGCCTGAACTGGGAAAGCGGCATGCTGCTGACCGACGTGATGCAAGTGGTGCTGGACAAGGGTTACGGCTGCAAGACCGATAGCCTGCCCGGCAACTCCATCACCATGGAAAATGCCCTGAGCAGCAACGACATCCAGGTGTTCGCCGAAGAGTGGGTCGGCCGCAGCGAAGTGTGGAACAAGGCCGAGAAGGCCGGCAAGGTGGTGGGCGTCGGTGCGCCGGTGGTGGGGGCCATCGAAGGCTGGTACGTGCCACGCTACGTGATCGAAGGCGATGCCAAGCGCAAGCTGGAAGCCAAGGCGCCAGGCCTGAAGAACATCGCCGACCTGGGCCAGTACGCCGCCGTGTTCAAGGACCCGGAGGAACCGTCCAAGGGTCGCTTCTACAACTGCCCGGCCGGCTGGACGTGCGAGCTCGACAACAGCGAAATGCTGAAGAGCTACGGCCTGGAAAAGACTTATACCAACTTCCGTCCGGGCACCGGCCCGGCGCTGGATGCAGCCGTGCTGTCGAGCTACAAGCGTGGCGAGCCGATCCTGTTCTACTACTGGTCGCCAACGCCGCTGATGGGCCAGGTGGACCTGGTGAAACTGGAAGAAAAACCGGGCGTGGATAAAAGCGTGAGCATCAAGGTCGGCCTGTCCAAGACCTTCCACGACGAAGCCCCGGAGCTGGTGGCTGTGCTGGAAAAGGTCAACCTGCCGATCGATATCCTGAACCAGAACCTCGGCCGCATGGCCAAAGAGCGGATCGAGTCGCCGAAGCTGGCGAAGATCTTCCTGAAGGAACATCCTGAAGTCTGGCATGCCTGGGTCAGCGAAGACGCAGCCAAGAAAATCGACGCGGCTCTGTAGGTCGAATATTTCCCGGCCAGCCAGAGGGCGGGCCGGGACGTTCACCGCATCCACCTGATCGAGAGTCTCTTATGTTTCCCGAAAGCTTTACCTTCTCCATCGCCGACTGGGTCAACGGTTGGGTCGACGCCCTGGTGACCAATTATGGCGATGTGTTCCGGCAGATCTCCGACACGTTGCTGTGGGCCATCGTCAGCCTTGAAGGCCTGCTGCGCATGGCACCCTGGTGGCTGATGCTGGCCATCGTCGGCGGTGTTGCCTGGCACGCCACCCGCAAGGTCGTCGCCACGGCGGTGATCGTCGGCCTGCTGTTCCTGGTGGGTGCGGTGGGCCTGTGGGACAAACTGATGCAGACCCTCGCGCTGATGCTGGTGGCGACGCTGATCTCGGTGATGATCGGCATCCCGCTGGGCATCCTCTCGGCGCGCAGCAACCGCCTGCGTTCGGTGCTGATGCCGTTGCTGGACATCATGCAGACGATGCCCAGCTTCGTGTACCTCATTCCGGTGTTGATGCTGTTTGGCCTGGGCAAGGTCCCGGCGATTTTCGCCACGGTGATCTATGCCGCGCCACCGTTGATTCGCCTCACCGACCTGGGCATCCGCCAGGTGGACGGTGAAGTCATGGAGGCCATCAACGCCTTTGGCGCCAATCGCTGGCAACAGCTGTTCGGCGTGCAGCTGCCCCTGGCCCTGCCGAGCATCATGGCCGGGATCAACCAGACCACCATGATGGCCCTGTCGATGGTGGTCATCGCCTCGATGATCGGCGCCCGTGGCCTGGGTGAAGACGTGCTGGTGGGCATCCAGACCCTCAACGTCGGGCGCGGCCTGGAAGCGGGGCTGGCCATCGTGATTCTCGCCGTGGTCATCGACCGCATTACCCAGGCCTATGGTCGTCCGCGGCACGAGGTGAGCAAATGAGCAACGAAGTCATCAGCAAGATCGAAGTCAAAAATGTCTTCAAGATTTTCGGCAACCGCTCCAACGAAGCCCTGGCGCTGATCCGCCAGAACAAGACCAAGGACCAGGTGCTGGCCGAGACCGGCTGCGTGGTCGGCGTGAATGACCTGTCGCTGAGCATCGGCACCGGCGAGATCTTCGTGATCATGGGCCTGTCGGGCTCCGGAAAATCCACCCTGGTGCGCCATTTCAACCGGCTGATCGACCCAACCAGCGGCGCCATCCTGGTGGACGGCGAGGACATCCTGCAGCTGGACATGGACGCCCTGCGCGAATTTCGTCGGCACAAGATCAGCATGGTCTTCCAGAGCTTCGGCCTGCTTCCCCACAAGAGCGTGTTGGACAACGTCGCCTATGGCTTGAAAGTGCGCGGCGAAAGCAAGCAGGTGTGCGCCGAGCGCGCGCTGCACTGGATCAACACCGTCGGCCTGAAAGGCTACGAGAACAAATACCCGCACCAGCTCTCCGGCGGCATGCGCCAGCGCGTCGGCCTGGCCCGTGCCTTGGCGGCCGATACCGACATCATCCTCATGGACGAAGCCTTCAGCGCCCTCGACCCGCTGATCCGCGCGGAAATGCAGGACCAGTTGCTGGAGCTGCAAAAGACCCTGCACAAGACCATCGTTTTCATCACCCACGACCTCGACGAGGCCGTGCGCATCGGCAACCGCATTGCGATCCTCAAGGACGGCAAGCTGATTCAGGTCGGCACGCCGCGAGAGATCCTGCACTCGCCGGCGGATGAGTATGTCGATCGGTTCGTGCAGCGCCGGGCTGCGGTGGTGTAAGGCTGATGTGGCCGGCGGACAGCTATTTTTGGCTGAAAGGCTGTTGTGGCGAGGGAGCTTGCTCCCGCTGGGCTGCGTAGCAGACCCAAAAGAGGCGGCCCCTACGCGCTGGAGCGCCAGCCCGGCCGGGCGGGAGCAAGCTCCCTCGCCACGGGAGTGATGCCTTCAGCCCAAGAGACAGCGCACTGAGAATTTGGAATGAGGTTTGAGATGTCCCAGGCTGAAAAAATCATCATCACCGGCGCCCCCCTGCGCTGGCAGGACGTAGTCGCCGTCGCCCGCTTCGGCGCTACGCTCGAGCTGTCGGCCCAGGTCTGGGCGCGGATCGACAATGCCCAGGCCATCGTCCAGCGCATCGTCGAAAGCGGCGAGCGTGCCTATGGCGTCAACACCGGCCTGGGCGCCTTGTGCAATGTCTCGCTCAAGGACGAACAGCTCAGCCAATTGTCGCGCAACACCCTGCTCAGCCACGCCTGTGGCGTCGGCCCGGCACTCGCCGACGAGCAGACCCGGGCGATTCTCTGCGCCGCCATCCACAACTACAGCCAAGGCAAGTCCGGTATCCATCGCCGGGCGGTCGAGGCATTACTGGCGTTGCTCAATCGCGGCATTACGCCACAAGTGCCGTCCCAGGGCTCAGTGGGTTACTTGACCCACATGGCCCACATCGGTATCGCGCTGTTGGGCGTTGGGCAAGTCAGCTATCGCGGGCAGATCGTCCCGGCGCAACAGGCCTTGGCCGCAGAAGGCCTGCAGCCGGTGCAGTTGGGAGCGAAGGACGGTTTGTGCCTGGTCAACGGCACGCCGTGCATGACCGGGCTCAGTTGCCTGGCCCTGGCCGATGCCACGCGGCTGGTGCAATGGGCCGACGTGATCGGTGCCATGAGCTTCGAGGCCCAGCGCGGGCAGATTGCCGCGTTCGATGCCGAGATCGTCGCCCTCAAGCCACACCCGGGCATGCAACAGGTTGGTGCGAATTTGCGCGCGTTGCTCGATGGCAGCGAAGTCATTGCTTCGAGCCTGGGTATCCGCACCCAGGATGCCTTGAGCATCCGCTCGATTCCCCAGGTTCACGGCGCCGCTCGCGATCAGTTGGAGCATGCACGGCAACAGATCGAAACCGAGCTCAACGCCGTCACCGATAACCCAATGCTGCTGGGTACGCCGGAGAGTTTCCGGGTCATGTCCCAGGCCAATCCCCACGGCCAGTCGGTGGCGTTGGCGGCGGACCTGCTGGCGATTGCCATGGCCGAGATCGGTTCGATCGCCGAGCGTCGCCTCGACCGCCTGATCAATCCTCACGTCAGCGGCTTGCCGGCATTTTTGGTCGCCAACCCGGGCGTGAACTCGGGAATGATGATCGTGCAATACGTTGCCGCGTCGCTGTGCGCGGAGAACAAGCAACTGGCGCAACCGGCGGTGCTGGACAATTTCGTCACCTCCGGGTTGCAGGAAGACCATTTGAGCATGGGCACCAACGCGGCCTTGAAGCTGCACCGGGCGCTGGAAAACTGCACGCAGATCCTCGCCATCGAGTACCTGCTGGCGGCCCAGGCCTTCGAGTTTCTCAAGGCGCAGCGCTTCGGCGCCGGCACCGACATCGCCTGGAAACTGCTGCGCGAGCGCGTTCCGGCCTACGACCAGGACCGCTGGCTGGCGCCGGACATCGCCAGTGCCGCCGGGCTGCTCAGCGACCCGCACCTCCTGAAAAACGTATTACCGAATTTGAATTGATCAAAAAAGCGCCAGCGTGCCAAGGCACCTATAGCCCCTAGGCATCGCCCAAAAAGCGAAGGTGACGGATAACGGAGCATTCCGGAGCGACTGGCGAATGAAAAAACAAAACTCTCAAAAGGAGCAATAAATGACTGCCTTAAACCTGATTCCCGGCCAATTGAGCCTGGCTCAATTGCGCGACATCTACCAGCAACCGGTCACCCTGAGCCTTGATGCCAGTGCGTCGGCGCAGATCGAAGCCAGCGTTGCGTGCGTGGAACAGATTCTTGCCGAGAACCGCACCGCCTATGGCATCAACACCGGTTTCGGCCTGCTGGCCTCGACTCGCATCGCAAGCGAGGACCTGGAAAACCTGCAGCGTTCCCTGGTGCTGTCCCATGCCGCCGGTGTGGGCGAGCCGATCAGCGATGCGCTGGTGCGGTTGGTCATGGTGCTCAAGGTCAACAGCCTGAGCCGAGGTTTCTCGGGCATTCGTCGGCAGGTGATCGATGCGCTGATCGCGCTGATCAACGCCGAGGTTTATCCACACATTCCGTTGAAAGGTTCGGTGGGCGCATCCGGTGACCTGGCACCGCTGGCCCACATGTCCCTGGTGCTGCTGGGCGAAGGCAAGGCCCGCTACAAGGGCGAATGGCTGCCGGCCGTCGACGCCTTGAAAGTTGCTGGCCTCGCGCCGCTGACCCTGGCCGCGAAGGAAGGCTTGGCGCTGCTCAACGGCACCCAGGTCTCCACCGCGTTTGCCTTGCGCGGCCTTTTCGAAGGCGAAGACCTGTTCGCTGGCGCCCTGGCCCTGGGTAGCCTCACTGTCGAAGCGGTGCTCGGTTCGCGTTCGCCATTCGATGCGCGCATCCATGCGGCTCGCGGCCAGAAAGGCCAGATCGATGCCGCCGCGGCCTACCGCGACCTGCTGGGCGAGCGCAGCGAAGTTTCCGATTCGCACCAGAACTGTGACAAGGTCCAGGACCCGTATTCCCTGCGTTGCCAACCGCAAGTGATGGGCGCCTGCCTGACCCAGTTCCGCCAGGCCGCCGAGGTGCTGGTGATCGAGGCCAACGCCGTGTCGGATAACCCGCTGGTGTTCGCCGCCGAGGGCGATGTGATTTCCGGCGGCAACTTCCACGCCGAACCGGTGGCGATGGCGGCGGACAACATGGCCCTGGCGATTGCCGAAATTGGCTCCCTGAGCGAGCGACGCATTTCGCTGATGATGGACAAGCACATGTCGCAGCTGCCGCCGTTTTTGGTGGCCAATGGCGGTGTGAACTCCGGGTTCATGATTGCCCAGGTGACAGCGGCGGCGCTGGCGAGTGAAAACAAAGCGCTGTCCCATCCTCATTCGGTGGATAGCCTGCCGACCTCGGCCAACCAGGAAGACCACGTCTCCATGGCCCCGGCCGCTGGCAAGCGCCTGTGGGAAATGGCCGAGAACACCCGCGGGATCCTGGCGGTGGAGTGGCTGGCGGCGTGCCAAGGGCTGGACCTGCGCGGCGGTTTGAAGACCTCCGCCAAGCTGGAACAGGCCCGGGGTCTGTTGCGTGCAGAAGTGCCGTTCTATGAGAAGGACCGATTCTTTGCCCCGGATATCAATGCAGCGAGTGAATTGTTGGCGAGTCGCTGCCTGAACGAGCTGGTCACGGCGCAGTTGTTGCCGAGTCTGTAAGGGCCTCATCGCGAGCAAGCTCGCTCCCACAGGGGTAGGGGTTGAACATTCATTTGGGTACACCCTGACCCTTGTGGGAGCGAGCCTGCTCGCGATTCGATTTTGAACGCGACGAGGAAACCGGGATGAAAACCCTCTGGCAAAACTGCCACGCCGCCACCATGGCCCAGGGCGTCTACTCGATCATCGAAGACGCCGCCATCGTCACCCAGGGCGAGCACATTCAATGGATCGGCCCCCGTGCCGAACTGCCGATGGGCGACTATCCGGCGGTCAACGACCTCAAGGGCGCCTGGGTCACGCCGGGGCTGATCGACTGCCACACCCACACGGTGTTTGGCGGCAACCGCAGCGGTGAATTCGAACAGCGCCTGCAAGGCGTCAGCTACGCCGAAATAGCGGCGGCCGGCGGTGGCATCGCCAGCACCGTGCGTGCCACCCGCGCCGCCAGTGAGGACGAGCTGTTCGCCAGCGCCGCCAGACGCCTGAAGAGCCTGATGCGCGATGGCGTGACCACGGTGGAAATCAAGTCCGGCTACGGCCTGGACCTGGCCAGCGAGCGCAAGATCCTGCGCGTCATCCGCCGCCTCGGTGCCGAGCTTCCGGTCAGTGTGCGCAGCACGTGCCTGGCGGCCCACGCCTTGCCGCCGGAATACAAGGATTGCGCCGATGACTACATCGAGCACATCTGCGCTGAAATGCTGCCCGCGTTGGCGGCTGAAGGGCTGGTGGACGCCGTTGACGCTTTTTGCGAGTACCTGGCCTTTTCCCCGGCGCAGGTCGAGCGGGTGTTTATCACCGCGCAGCAATTGGGCCTGCCGGTGAAGCTGCACGCTGAACAATTGTCGTCGCTCAATGGCTCCAGCCTGGCGGCGCGCTACCAGGCGCTGTCGGCCGATCACCTGGAGTTCATGACCGAGGACGACGCCAAGGCCATGGCCGCGTCCGGCACCGTGGCGGTGTTGTTGCCAGGGGCGTTTTATTTCCTGCGTGAAACCCAGCTGCCGCCCATGGATGCCCTGCGCAAGCACGGCGTGAAAATCGCCGTGGCCAGCGACCTCAACCCCGGCACCTCGCCGGCATTGTCGTTGCGCTTGATGTTGAACATGGCGTGCACCTGTTTGCGTATGACCCCGGAAGAAGCCCTGGCTGGGGCGACGATCCACGCGGCTCAAGCCTTGGGCATGGCCGGGACCCATGGTTCGCTGGAAGCGGGCAAGGTAGCGGACTTTGTCGCCTGGGACATCGATCGCCCCGCTGACCTGTCCTATTGGCTCGGTGGCGAGCTGGAAAAACGCGTCGTGCGTCACGGCGTGGAAATCGATTGAGGAGAACGGTTGTGGAGAAGGTCCTGAATTTCAAGCAAGGGCGCGTGCCGCTGTTGATCAGCATGCCTCATGCCGGCCTGCGCCTGACCCCGGCGGTACAGGCCGGATTGATCCCGCAAGCCCAAAGCCTGCCGGACACCGATTGGCACATTCCGCGGCTCTATGAGTTTGCCGATGAGCTTGGCGCCAGCACCCTGGCCGCCGAATACTCACGGTTCGTCGTTGACCTGAACCGGCCCTCCGATGACAAACCGATGTACGTCGGTGCCACCACCGGCTTGTACCCGGCGACGCTGTTCGATGGCGTGCCGTTGTTTCGTGAAGGTCTGGAGCCATCCGCCGAAGAGCGGGCGACGTACCTGCAACGGGTCTGGATGCCCTATCACCAAGCGCTGCAGCAAGAACTGGCGCGGCTCAAGGCCGAGTTCGGCTATGCCTTGCTGTTCGATGCCCACTCGATCCGCTCGGTGATCCCGCACCTGTTTGACGGCAAGCTGCCGGATTTCAACCTGGGCACCTTCAACGGCGCCAGTTGCAATCCGACGCTGGCGAGCGAGCTCGAAGGCATCTGCGCCCGCCATGATCAGTTCACCCACGTGCTGAACGGGCGTTTCAAGGGCGGGCACATCACCCGCCACTACGGCAACCCGGCCCAGGACATCCATGCGGTGCAACTGGAGCTATGCCAGAGCACCTACATGGAAGAGTTCGAACCGTTCAACTATCGGCCCGACCTGGCGGCGCCGACCCAGGTGGTGCTCAGGGAATTGTTGGAAGGCTACCTGGCGTGGGGGCGGCAGGCCTACAAGAAATAAAGACCTACCCAATACCTGTGGCGAGGGGATTTATCCCCGCTGGGTCGCGAAGCGGCCCCAAAAATAGATGATCCACACGGATTCAGAATTTTGGGACTGCTACGCAGTCCAGCGGGGATAAATCCCCTCGCCACAGGTTTATGGGCGCTGACTCCCTGGAATGGGGACTGTCGCCACCGTGCAAAACCAAGTCGCCACAGTTCACCTTCGCCCCCTCGACGCTGCGTAATGTTCCAGGCACGGTGCATCTAGACGCCGACCTACAACAATCCACTGCCGCACGAGACCCACGCGATGAAAAGACTGTCCAAACGCTGTCTATCGTTCCTCTGCGGTACCGTTCTACTAAGCTCCGGCGCGATGGCCGCCGAGCCTGCGTCTTGCCAGGCCGTACGCATGGGCGTGGTCAACTGGACCGACGTCATTGCCACCAGTGGCATGGCGGACGTACTGCTCACCGGCCTTGGCTACGAAAGCAAGCAGACCAGCGCCGTGCAACAGATCATCTTCGCCGGCATCCGCGACAAGCGACTCGATATCTTCCTGGGCTATTGGAAACCGGCGATGGACAAGAACATCGCCCCGTTCCTGGCGGCCAACCAAGTGAAGGTCCTGGACAAACCTAGCCTGGCCGACGCCCAGGCCACGCTCGCCGTGCCCGATTACGTGGCGGCGGCAGGGCTCAAGAGCTTTGCCGATATCGCCCGGTTCAAGGGTGAGCTCGGCGGCAAGATCTACGGCATCGAGCCGGGCAGTGGCGCCAACACCACCATCAAGACCATGATCGAGACCAATCACTTTGGCCTCAAGGATTTCAAACTGATCGAATCCGGCGAGGCGGGGATGTTGGCGGCGGTGCAACGGGCGGTGAATCGCAAGGAGTTCGTGGTCTTCGTTGGCTGGACCCCGCACCCGATGAACATCAACATGAATATCGCCTACCTGACGGGCAGCGAAGACGTGTATGGCCCGAACGAAGGTGCCGCGACTGTCTCCACCGTGACCGCGCCGGACTACGCCCAGCGTTGCCCCAACGTCCAGCGGCTGCTGGAAAACCTGACGTTTACCGCTGCCCAGGAAAGTCAGCTGATGGTGCCGATCATGGAGCGCAAGACTCCCCAGGACGTCGCAAGGCAATGGCTGCGCGAGCACCCCGAGGATCTGCAGCGTTGGCTGGCCGGCGTGACCAGCTTCGACGGCAAGGATGGAATTGCAGCGGTGCAGGCGAGTCTCAAGAACTGATGCAAGCTCCTGGACATTGAGAACCCCGTGGCCTACCCACTTTCCCAGGCAATGACTGCCTTCATCGACAAGACCCTGAGCTTCACCAGCCCGGACGACAGCCTCGCCGGCTCGCGCGAGGCCTACAGCCAGATGTGTCGGGCGTTCACCCCGTCGCGCCCGTCAACGCTTGCGGTCGAGGACCTGCAATTGGCTGGCGTGGCCATCCGCACCTATCACGCGCGCGTCGCGCCACCATTGGCCGGCTGGCCGTGCATCCTTTACCTGCACGGTGGTGGCTGGGTGGTAGGGGACCTGGATTCCCATGACTTCATTTGCATGGAGCTGGCTGAAAGCCTTGGTGTGCTGGTCGTGGCGGTGGACTACCGGCTCGCCCCGGAGCATCCCTATCCGGCCGGTTTCGAAGACTGCCTCGCGGTGTGGCATCACTTGGCAGACGTCCCATTCGCCATTGATCCACGACGCAAAGCGCTGGCTGGCGACAGCGCTGGAGGCAATCTCGCCGCCGCGTTGTGCCTGGCCCTGCGTGATGCAGGCCAGCCTCAGCCGCGAACCCAAGTGCTGATTTACCCGGCGCTAGGCGGCCCCGCGCATTTGCCGTCGCGCCAGGAGTGTTTCGACGCACCTCTCTTGAGCAGCAGCGACCTGCAACGCTACGACGCCATGTACCTGCACGGTGCCGCCCCCACGCCCTACGCCGCCCCGTTGCTTGCCGACGATCTGAGCGGTTTGGCGCCTGCCTTTGTCGCCGTCGCGCAATGGGACCCCCTGCGTGATGACGGCGTTCTTTATCACGAGCGATTGAATGTCGCAGGGGGCGTGTCGGTCCTGTATCGGGGGGAAGGGCTGGTCCACGGTTGCCTGCGCGCACGTGGCCTGGTGCCAGAGGTCGATCAGATGTATCGCACACTGCTGGCATACCTGGCTGACACGCTTTGACTGTGCGGGGGCATGCTCATTGAGGTGATTCGGGTTTATGATGCCGGACGGCAGACTAAATAGAAGTCCCCACAGGGATGACTCGACCCCTTACGGAGCGCGCAATGCAGACTTTGTACCCGCAGATCAAACCCCATGCCCGGCACGATCTGGCTGTCGATGACACCCACACGCTCTACGTCGATGAAAGCGGCTCGCCAGAAGGCCTGCCGGTGGTGTTCATTCATGGTGGCCCGGGGGCCGGTTGCGATGCGCAAAGCCGCCGCTACTTCGATCCGAACCTGTATCGCATCGTCACGTTCGACCAGCGCGGTTGTGGTCGTTCCACGCCTCACGCCAGCCTGGAAAACAACACCACCTGGGATCTGGTCGAGGACCTGGAGCGCATCCGCAAACACCTGGGCATCGAGAAGTGGGTGCTGTTCGGCGGCTCCTGGGGGTCAACGTTGGCCCTGGCCTACGCTCAGACCCATCCGGAGCGGGTGCATGGCTTGATCTTGCGTGGGATCTTTCTCTGCCGTCCCCAGGAAATCGAGTGGTTCTACCAGGCCGGCGCCAGCCGCCTGTTTCCGGATTACTGGCAGGACTACATCGCGCCGATCCCACTGGATGAGCGCGACGACCTGCTCAGCGCCTTTCACAAGCGCCTGACCGGTAACGACCAGATCGCCCAGATGCACGCGGCCAAGGCCTGGTCGACGTGGGAGGGCCGTACCGCTACCCTGCGCCCGAACCCGCTGGTGGTCGACCGCTTCTCCGAGCCACAGCGCGCGCTGTCGATTGCCCGGATCGAATGCCACTACTTCACCAACAATGCATTTCTTGAACCCAACCAGTTGATCCGCGACATGGGCAAGATCGCCCATTTGCCCGGCGTCATCGTGCATGGCCGCTACGATGTGATCTGCCCACTGGACAACGCCTGGGAGCTGCACCAGAACTGGCCCAACAGCGAGTTGCAGGTGATTCGCGACGCCGGCCATGCAGCCTCGGAGCCAGGGATCACCGATGCGCTGGTGCGCGCGGCCGCGCAAATGGCCCGACGCCTGCTTGATCTGCCGCCCGAAGAAGCATGAAAGGGTTGCTGCAGCGGGTTCGCGGCGCCCGGGTAGAAGTCGCGGGGGAAATTGTCGGTGCGGTGGACCATGGTTTGCTGGTGCTGGTGGCTGTCGAGCCCGGGGATACCCCTGCCCACGCCGACAAACTCTTGCATAAGCTGCTTAACTACCGGGTGTTCAGCGACGCCGACGGGAAGATGAACCTGTCCCTGGTGGATGTGCAGGGCGGTTTGCTGTTGGTGTCGCAATTCACCCTGGCGGCGGATACCAGGAGCGGCTTGCGCCCGAGTTTTTCGACCGCCGCGCCTCCCGCTCTCGGTGAAGAGTTGTTCGACTATTTGCTCAGCCAGGCGAAACAGGTGCATGGCACCGTGGCATCAGGTAGATTCGGCGCCGACATGCAAGTGCATCTGGTCAATGATGGCCCGGTAACCTTTCTGTTACAGGCCTGAAAGCGTTTGAAACATCTTTTCGGTCCGGTTTCGAGGCAAAACAGGATGTTTTCTCGATAAATACTTTGCTAGCCCTGATGCGTTGTCACGCGGCCTACTAGATAATCGCGCGCTACGGGGGACCAGCGTTCGCTGGTCCATTTGACTTAGGTAGAGACTTGTCCTGAACCGTTTGGGGAATCATTTTGCCCCGTCGGAGTCGGAACAATGCTCGCCAACTTGGCAAGAGTGGTCCGCAGGAACGGTTTTTCAGCGCCGTTACCGTGTAGATACTTTATCTGGCCGTTGGTTTTTTGATCAGTTTTCGGCGAGGGTTGCTCGTGATTGTTAGTCCCTGTAATGCACCAAAAATGACTGCCAAACGGTTTAGAAACGCTCTGGTAGCGGGCTCGGCCCTGTTGTGCCTGTTTGGCGCCGGCCAACTGTGGGCATTCAGCCTGGATGATGTATCGGCGAAGGCACAAGAACTGGCCGGGCAGAAGTTCGAAGCCCCGCGCAGCAATTTGCCGAATGAATTCCGCGAAATGAAGTTCGCCGATTATCAGAAAATTCGTTTCCGCACTGAAAAAGCTGAATGGGCCGACCAGAAGACGCCGTTCCGGCTGTCGTTCTATCACCAGGGCATGCACTTCGACACGCCGGTGAAAATCAATGAGATCACCGCGACCACCGTCGATGAGATCAAATATGACCCGGCGCGCTTCGATTTCGGTGACGTCAAGTTCGATCCCAAGGCGACCGAACAGCTGGGCTACGCGGGATTCCGTGTGCTGTACCCGATCAACAAGGCCGACAAGCAAGACGAGATCATGACCATGCTGGGCGCGAGCTACTTCCGCGTCATCGGCAAAGGCCAGGTTTACGGCTTGTCCGCGCGTGGCATGGCGATCGACACCGCACTGCCGTCGGGTGAAGAGTTCCCACGCTTTCGCGAATTCTGGATCCAGCGCCCGAAACCGACCGACAAGCATCTGGTGATCTTCGCCTTGCTGGATTCGCCACGGGCTACCGGCGCCTATCGCCTGACGCTGCGTCCAGGCACCGACACCGTGGTCGACGTGAAATCGCGCGTATTCCTGCGTGATCGCGTCAACAAGCTGGGCATCGCCCCGTTGACCAGCATGTTCCTGTTCGGCGCCAACCAGCCGTCCAAAGTGCTGAACTACCGTCGCGAGCTCCACGACTCCAGCGGTCTGTCCATTCATGCCGGCAACGGCGAGTGGATCTGGCGTGCCTTGAACAACCCGAAACACCTGGCCGTGAGCAGCTTCTCGGTGGAAAACCCGCGTGGTTTCGGCTTGCTGCAACGTGGCCGTGACTTCAGCCACTACGAGGACCTGGACGACCGTTACGACAAGCGTCCAAGCGCCTGGATCGAGCCGAAAGGCGATTGGGGCAAGGGCACCGTGAACCTGGTCGAGATCCCGACTGCCGATGAAACCAACGACAACATCGTTGCGTTCTGGAGCCCGGAAAAGCTGCCTGAGCCAGGCCAGCCTCTGGACTTCGCCTATCGTCTGCACTGGACCCTCGATGAAGCCAGCCTGCACTCGCCAGACAGCGCCTGGGTCAAGCAGACCCTGCGTTCCACCGGTGACGTCAAACAGTCCAACCTGATCCGCCAACCGGATGGCAGCGTGGCCTACCTGGTCGATTTTGAAGGCCCGTCCCTGCAAGCGCTGCCGGAAAACGCAGAAGTGCGTAGCCAGGTGAGCGTCGGCGACAACGCCGAGATCGTTGAAAACAGCGTGCGCTACAACCCGGAAACCAAGGGCTGGCGCTTGACGCTGCGCCTGAAGATCAAGGACCCGAGCAAGGCCACCGAAATGCGTGCCGCCCTGGTCCGGCCGCTTGTGCCGGTCGAACTGCCGGCCGCCTCGCATTCCGTGACCACCTTGGCCAAGGCCGACAAGGTTGCCAAGCAGCAGAGCGAGAAAGAAAAAACCAACGAGCAAGCCAACGAGCAAAAAGAAGCCAAGGCCGTCAAGGCGTCCACCGCCGCCGCCGAGCCGACCCCAACCCCGCAGGAACCGGAACAGACTGAGCAAGTCCTGACCGAGACCTGGAGCTATCAGTTGCCTGCCGATGAGTAATACTCCCGTACAACCAGAATCTCTTCGCGAGTATCTGGCCCATTTGCCGATGACCGACGAGCAGCGCGCCGAGCTGGCGGGCTGCAAGTCCTTCAGCGAACTGCATGAACGCCTGGCTTCGCCGACATTCGATGCACCCACCGAGGCGGCCCAAGCCTCGGTAGGCCGTCGCCTGACGCTGAGCACCGCCGAGGAACTCGAGGACGCCGAAATGCTGGCGCTCGATTCCAGTGGTCGGGTGTGCTTGAAAGCAACGCCGCCGATTCGCCGGACCAAGGTCGTGCCGGAGCCATGGCGTACCAATATCCTGGTGCGTGCATGGCGCCGCCTGACCGGTCGCACCAACCCGCCGAAGCCGCCCAAGGACGAGCGCGTTTTGCCGCACGCTCGCTGGCGCACCGTGGGGTCGATCCGTCGTTATATCCTGCTGATACTGATGCTCGGCCAGACCATCGTCGCCGGCTGGTACATGAAAGGCATCATGCCGTACCAGGGCTGGTCGCTAGTGGACCTGGACGAAGTGCTGCACCAGCCGTTGTTGCAAACGGCCACGCAAGTGCTGCCGTATGCGCTGCAAACCAGCATCCTGATCATGTTCGGGATCCTGTTCTGCTGGGTGTCGGCCGGTTTCTGGACCGCGCTGATGGGCTTTCTCGAACTGCTCACCGGTCATGACAAGTACCGTATCTCCGGTGCCAGCGCCGGCAACGAGCCGATTCCGAAAGACGCTCGCACCGCGCTGGTGATGCCGATCTGTAACGAGGATGTGCCACGGGTATTCGCCGGGCTGCGCGCCACCTTCGAATCCGTCGCGGCCACCGGTGACCTGGATCGCTTCGACTTCTTCGTGCTCAGCGACAGTAACGAGACCGATATCTGCGTCGCCGAACAGCAAGCCTGGCTGGATGTCTGCCGGGAAGCCGGCGGCTTCGGCAAGATCTTCTATCGCCGTCGCCGTCGCCGCGTGAAGCGCAAGAGCGGCAACCTCGACGACTTCTGCCGTCGTTGGGGCAGTGACTACAAGTACATGGTCGTGCTCGATGCAGACTCCGTGATGAGCGGCGAATGCCTGACCAGCCTGGTGCGTCTGATGGAAGCCACGCCGGACGCCGGCATCATCCAGACCGCGCCAAAAGCCTCGGGCATGGACACGCTGTATGCACGCATGCAGCAGTTCGCCACCCGCGTCTATGGTCCACTGTTCACCGCCGGCCTGCACTTCTGGCAGTTGGGTGAGTCGCACTATTGGGGCCACAACGCGATCATCCGCATGAAACCGTTCATCGACCACTGCGCCCTGGCGCCGTTGCCGGGTAAAGGGGCGTTCTCGGGTGCGATCCTATCCCACGACTTCGTTGAAGCGGCGCTGATGCGCCGCGCCGGTTGGGGCGTGTGGATTGCCTATGACTTGCCAGGCAGCTACGAGGAGTTGCCGCCGAACCTGCTGGACGAACTCAAGCGTGACCGTCGCTGGTGCCACGGCAACCTGATGAACTTCCGGCTGTTCCTGGTCAAGGGCATGCACCCGGTGCACCGCGCGGTATTCCTGACGGGCGTGATGTCCTACCTGTCGGCGCCGCTGTGGTTCTTCTTCCTGGTGCTGTCCACCGCGCTATTGGCCGTGAACACGCTGATGGAGCCGCAATACTTCCTGGAGCCGCGCCAGCTGTATCCGCTCTGGCCGCAATGGCACCCGGAGAAGGCCATCGCCCTGTTCTCGACCACCATCGTGCTGCTGTTCCTGCCCAAGCTCTTGAGTATCGTGCTGATCTGGGCAAAAGGCGCGAAAGAGTTCGGTGGCAAGTTCAAGGTCACGATGTCGATGCTGCTGGAGATGCTGTTCTCCATGTTGCTGGCGCCGGTGCGCATGATCTTTCATACCCGCTTCGTCCTTGCCGCTTTCCTGGGCTGGGCCGCGACCTGGAACTCGCCCAAGCGCGACGACGACTCCACGCCATGGAGCGAAGCCATCAAGCGCCACGGCCCGCAGACCTTGCTGGGCTTCTTCTGGGCACTGCTGGTGATCTGGCTGAACCCAAGCTTCCTGTGGTGGCTCGTGCCGATCGTCGGCTCGCTGATGCTGTCGATCCCGGTCTCGGTGATTTCCAGTCGCGTGGGCCTGGGCTTGAAGTCCCGTGATGAAAGCCTGTTCCTGATCCCCGAGGAATACGCACCGCCTCAGGAGCTGCTGTCGACTGACCAGTACACCCACGAAAACCGTTGGCACGCGCTGAACGACGGCTTCATCCGGGCGGTGGTCGATCCGCAACAGAATGCTTTGGCGTGTGCATTGGCGACTTCCCGTCACGGCCAGGCCGAACCGATTGAATGGCTACGGGTCGAACGCGTCCGTCACGCACTGAAGGCTGGCCCGGCCGGTCTCAGCAATGCCGAGCGACTGGCGCTGCTGAGCGACCCGGTGGCCTTGTCCCGCCTGCATGAGCAGGTCTGGAACGAGGCGCATCCCGAGTGGCTGGCGGCATGGCGTGAGTCGGTCAAGGCCGATCCGCATGCACCGTTGCTGCCGCTTCAGCCGGTTAGCGTACAGCCTCAGTTGGCCTGATAAACAAAAAGCCCCGCTTCTGAAAGGAAGCGGGGCTTTTTGTTGGGCGCAAACTCAGTTTTTCCAGCAAACCCGCCCCACAATGGCGTTGCTGTGTACATGACTGCTGCGGCGTTGAAGATCAAATGTGGGAGCGAGCCTGCTCGCGATAAGGCCGGCATATTCAACATCTCCACTGGCCGTGACACCGCTATCGCGAGCAGGCTCGCTCCCACAATGGGTTTGCGGTGTAGGTGAGAGCTGCGGCGCTGAAGATCAAATGTGGGAGCGAGCTTGCTCGCGATGAGGCCGGCATATTCGATATCTTCTTTCGCGAGCAAGCCCTCTAGTCCAAGTTAAACCCTGAACCGCCCCACCAACGTTTGCAAGTGAACCCCCAGCCGCGCCAGTTCAGCGCTCGAAGCTGCGGTTTCCTCGCTGGACGACGCTGTCTGCTCCGACACATCACGCACATTCAGCACGCTTCGGTTGATCTCCTCAGCGACGGCGCTTTGCTGTTCGGCAGCCGCGGCGATCTGTTGGTTCATCGACTGGATCGCCGACACCGTGCGCGTGATGTTCTCCAGTGAGCCCCCGGCGCGGCGGGTCAGTTCGACGCTGCTGTCGGTCAGGCTGCGGCTGTTGTCCATGATGGTCGCGACCTGTTCGGTACCGTTTTGCAAACCGACGATCAGCTCTTCGATTTCTTCGGTGGATTTCTGGGTGCGTTGGGCCAGGCTGCGAACCTCGTCAGCCACCACGGCGAAGCCTCGCCCGGCTTCACCAGCACGGGCTGCCTCGATGGCTGCGTTGAGGGCCAGCAGGTTGGTTTGCTGGGCCACGGACTTGATCACGTCCAGGACGCTGCCGATCTTGTCGCTTTCACGCTTCAGATCGCCCATGGCAGCGGTGGAGTTGCCCACCTCTTTAGCCAGGCGCTCGATCTGAGCGATGGCTTCGCCAACCACCTTGTCGCCTTCACGGGCCTGTTGGTCGGCTGCGACGGCGGCCTCGGAAGCTTCCTCGGCGTTGCGGGCCACTTCCTGCACCGTGGCGGTCATCTCATGCATGGCCGTGGCAACCTGATCGGTTTCCACTTTTTGACTGTTGACCCCGGCGCTTGTCTGCTCGGTCACGGCGGAGAGTTGGTCAGCGGCGCTGGCAATCTGGGTGACGCCTTCACCGATGCCACCGATCAGCTGCCGCAAGCCCACGGTCATGCGTTGCATGGCCCGTTGCAGTTGGCCGAGTTCGTCGCGGCGGTCAGACGTGAGGTTGTGGGTGAGGTCGCCTGCGGCGACGCGTTCCGCCACCTTCAGCGTCTCATCCAGCGGGCCGACAATCTGGCGGGTAATGACCAGGGCAGCGACCACGCCAAACAACAGGGCCAGGGCGGCGGCTGCGATCAGGACGGTCTTGGCTTGAGCTGTGTCGTGGTCGCGCACGGCGGTCTGGGACACGGTGAGTTTCTGGCTGGAATCGATCAATACCTGGCCTTGCTCGATCATGCGCTGCAGCGCAGCGCCGTTGTCGAGCTGGGAATCACGAAACTGGCTGACCGCCGCTCGATAGACATTCATCGAGTCGCTGGCCTGCTGAAGTTTGTCGGCGTGCTCCTCGGGCAACTGGGCTGGCAAGCGTGCCAGCAGTTTCAGGACATCGGTGATTGCGTCGATGGCCGGTTGCTGGGCCTCGCTTTTGCCGCTGTAGGTGTAGCCGCGAACCTGATAGCGCGCCTGTTGGATCGCCTTGCTGAGGGCCACCACGCTGTTGAATTGCGTGATGTCTCCGCTTTGCAACGTTGCCTTTTCCACCTCGGCGACGCGGGCCACCGTGTTGTCGGCACTGGCGCCGAGCTTGCTGCGGGCGTCTTCGCGGCTGACGGTAGCGCTGGCCATCAGGGCAAAGGCGCTCTTGTATTCAGCGACGGCGGCCAATTGCGCATCGATAAGCGCCACATCGGCTGGTTGTTCGATCAACTGGCGCGCTGTCTGGAGCCCAGCCTCGAGTTTGGCCAGCAGGTCATTGACCTTTTGCGGCCCTTTCTCGCCCCGGGTGGTGTTGTAGTCGATGCTGGCCAGGTTCAGGTCCTTGCTCAAGTCATTGAGACTGGCAATGAACCCCAGCTTGTCGCCCCGGCTGATGACATTGCCCAGGCCGGACCAACCGGTGAATGCAATCATCAAGGTGAGGAACAGCACGAGGCCGAAGCCCGCGCCGAGTTTGCGATTGACGCTTACATTTCCCAGACCCTGGGCAAGCCACCGGAACATGCTGATACTCCCTTGGAGCGTTTATATTGGTTTTATGGGGACTGTATCGGCGGCTTTGGTGGGTTCTGTAGGCGTTTGCCGAGATTTCGTGGCGAGGTGTCTGTCAGCGTGTTGCAGGGTCAGAACAACCGCGCCAGCAGGGCAGTGACGGCGGTCTCGACCCGCAGGATCCGGTCGCCCAGCTGCACCGGCTGCAAGCCGGCCTTGCCCAGCAGGTCGATCTCGTAAGGAATCCAGCCACCTTCCGGGCCGATTGCCAGGGTCACCGGTTCCGTCAGTGCCCGGGGGCAAGGCGGATGATTGCCGGGGTGGCCGACCAACCCGAGGGTGCCATCGACGATGGCCGGCAGGCGATCCTCGACGAAGGGCTTGAAGCGCTTTTCGATGACGATCTCAGGCAGCACGCTGTCCCGGGCCTGCTCGAGGCCCAGGATCAATTGCTCGCGAATGGCTTCGGGCTCCAGGAATGGCGTCTGCCAGAAGCTTTTCTCCACGCGGTAACTGTTGACCAGTACCACACGCGGCACGCCCATGGTCGCCACGGTCTGGAACACTCGCCTGAGCATCTTCGGTCGCGGCAATGCCAGTACCAGCGTCAGCGGCAATTTGGCCGGCGGTGGCTGGTCGAGGGTCACTTGCAGTTCGGCCTCGCGAGGGTCCAGGCGCAGCACCTGGGCGGAGCCCATCAAGCCGTCGATGCGGCCGACCCGCAGGCTGTCGCCGACAATACAGCGATGGACTTCCTGCATATGGGTCAACCGACGGTCGCTCAGGACGACGCGGTCAGGCCCGATGAAATCGGCCTCTTCGAGCAGCAGCAGGTTCACGCTTGGGTCGCTGGCGGCTGGTCGTTGTGATCATCGACGGGCTGGTCCTCAGGCTCTTCCCGGCGCTTGCGCACCAGGCCGCCGAACAGGATGCCGATTTCAAACAGCAGCCACATCGGTACCGCCAGCAAGGTCTGGGAGAAGATGTCCGGTGGTGTGAGGATCATGCCGACCACAAAGCAGCCGATGATCACGTACGGGCGGATCTTCTTCAGGTAGGCGACATCGACCACGCCGATCCACACCAGCAGCACCACCGCCACGGGGATCTCGAACGCCACGCCGAAGGCGAAGAACAGCGTCATGACGAAATCCAGGTAGCTGGTGATGTCGGTCATCATTTCCACGCCCGCCGGGGTGGCGGCGGCGAAGAATTTGAAGATCAGCGGGAACACGAAGAAGTAGGCGAAGGCCATGCCCGTGTAGAACAGCAGGATGCTCGACACCAGCAGCGGCACGGCGATGCGTTTTTCGTGCTTGTACAGGCCCGGTGCGATGAAGCCCCAGATCTGATGCAGGATCACCGGGATCGCCAGGAACAGCGAGACCATCATCGTCAACTTCAGCGGCGTCAGGAACGGCGACGACACGTCGGTGGCGATCATCGTCGCACCCACCGGCAGGTACTCGCGCAGCGGCGTGGAGACGAAGGTGTAGATCTGCTGGGTGAAGGCAAACAGCCCGGCGAAGATAACGAAAACCGCCGCGACGCAACGCAGCAGGCGGGTGCGCAACTCGGTGAGGTGCGATACCAGCGGCATTGGCTGGTCGTTTTCAGGGATATCGCTCATGGGGCTCGCGGCGGCAAAGTGGGATCGTTGGGAGTCGGTGTCGTCGCAGGCGCCGGATCGACCGGTTTAACCGGTTCAGCCACCGCTGGCGAGGCTTCGACAGCCGGTGCCTGGGGTGCGGTCGTCGGCTCGGCCACAGGCTGGACCGGTGTCGGCTCCTGCTGGGTCGGCGTGAAGATTTTTCGCGCTTCCTGTTCCAGCGACAGGATGTGTTCGTTGTGCAGTTGCCGACGGATGTCGTCGGCACCGATTTCACGTTCAACTTCCTGTTTGATCGCATTGAAGCTGCGCTTCAGGCGGCCGATCCACAGGCCGGCGGTACGCGCAGCGCCCGGCAGGCGCTCGGGACCCAGCACCAGCAGGGCAACGAGGCCGACGAGCAGCAGTTCAGTGAAGCTGATCCCAAACATTAGTCAGTGCTCACGAGTCTTTGCGGGTTGGCTCTTCGACTTTCTGGGCCTGCACGTCGATGGTGTTCGGTGCATTCACAGGCTGTGTGGCCTGCGGGTGGACCGGTTGGGCCGGTGGCACGGGTTGAGCCTGGTTGGTCGTGGTGTCGGCCGGTTTCTCGTCATCGTTCATGGCCTTGCGAAAACCCTTGATCGACTCACCGACATCGGTGCCGAGGTTCTTCAATTTCTTGGTGCCGAACACCAGCACCACGACCACCAGAATGACGACCCAGTGTTTCCAATCAAAAATACCCATGTGGTTATTCCTCTCAAGAATTGATCAGGCGGATGGGCGCGAGGCTTTCTCGACGTGCCCGGACAGACCGAAGCGACGGTCCAGTTCATCCAGTACGGCCTGGGGATGCTGCCCCAGCTGGGCCAGCATCACCAGGCTGTGAAACCAAAGGTCGGCGGTCTCGTAGATCACGTCGCTGCAGTCTCCGCTGACGGCGGCGTCCTTGGCGGCGATGATGGTCTCGACCGATTCTTCGCCGACCTTTTCCAGAATCTTGTTCAAGCCCTTGTGGTACAGGCTGGCGACATAGGAGCTGTCGGCCGCTGCGCCCTTGCGCTCTTCCAGCACCTGGGCCAGGCGGGTCAGGGTGTCACTCATGGGTATGTCCTGAATAGATGGCATGCGGGTCCTTGAGCACCGGGTCGACGGTTTTCCAGTCGCCGTTCTCGAAGACTCGATAGAAGCAGCTTTGACGGCCGGTATGGCAGGCAATTTCTCCGACCTGCTCGACCATCAGGATGATGACGTCACCGTCGCAATCCAGGCGCATCTCATGCAGGTGCTGCACATGCCCGGACTCTTCGCCCTTGCGCCACAGCTTGCCACGGGAACGTGACCAATAGATGGCGCGATTCTCGGCAGCGGTCAGCGCCAGTGCCTCGTGGTTCATCCAGGCCATCATCAACACGCGCCCGGTCTTGTGATCCTGGGCGATGGCCGGCACCAGGCCGTCGGCGTCCCATTTGATCTCGTCCTGCCAGTTTTTCATCTTCGGTCCTGACGGCAGCTTCAAGCTTCCAGCTGCAAGTAAAAGCGATTCTGTGTAGGGGTTGAGTGATAGGTCCAACCGTTTGAGCTCGCGGCTTGCAGCTTATCGCTTGCAGCTGTTTCGTGCTATCGGCGAACGACCAGATACAAACCAACGGCCACCATGACGCCGGCGGGCCAATGGCCCAGTTGGCTCAACGGCCCACCGGCCGCCAGCACCGCGCCGCCACCCAGGTGGGCCGCGCCGAGCAAACGCAGGAACCAGTCGTCCCGACGGCGTTTCCATGGTGGAGCGGGGTCGTTGGCGTGGGGTTGGGACATGCGTTCGAGCAGGTCGCGGGTCATGTTGGCCAGGTGCGGGAGCTGTTCGAATTGGCTCTGGACGTTGCCCAGCAAGGCTTTCGGGCTCATTCGCTCGCGCATCCAGCGCTCGAGGAAGGGCTGGGCGGTGTTCCAAAGGTCCAGGTCCGGGTACAGCTGGCGGCCGAGGCCTTCGATGTTCAACAGCGTTTTTTGCAGCAGTACCAGCTGCGGCTGAACTTCCATGTTGAAGCGTCGCGCGGTCTGGAACAGGCGCATCAGGACCTGGCCGAAGGAAATATCCTTTAATGGTTTTTCAAAGATCGGCTCGCACACAGTGCGTATCGCCGCTTCGAATTCGTTGAGCTTGGTTTCGGCGGGCACCCAGCCCGAGTCGATGTGCAACTGCGCGACGCGGCGATAATCGCGCTTGAAGAAGGCGAACAGGTTGCGGGCCAGGTAGTCCTGGTCCTCGGGGGTGAGGCTGCCGACGATGCCGCAGTCGATCGCAATGTACTGCGGGCTCCACGGCTGCACCGTACTGACGAAAATGTTGCCTGGGTGCATGTCGGCGTGGAAGAAACTGTCGCGAAACACCTGGGTGAAGAAAATTTCCACACCGCGCTCGGCAAGCAGTTTCATGTCGGTGCGCTGGTCGGCCAGGGTCGCCAGGTCAGTCACCTGGATGCCGTAGATGCGCTCCATCACCAAGACTTTCGGCCGGCACCAGTCCCAATAGACTTGCGGCACATAGAGCAGCGGCGAGCCTTCGAAGTTGCGACGCAGTTGGCTTGCGTTGGCGGCCTCGCGCAGCAGGTCGAGTTCGTCGTAGATGGTCTTTTCGTAATCCTGGACGACGTCCACCGGGTGCAGCAGGCGCGCGTCGGCAGACAACCGCTCGGCGGCGCGGGCAAGAATGAACAGCCACGCCAGGTCCTGGGCGATGATCGGCTTCAGGCCGGGACGAATCACCTTGACCACCACTTCTTCACCCGTCTTGAGCTGGGCAGCGTGGACTTGGGCGACCGACGCCGAGGCCAGGGGCTCGACATCGAAGCGACTGAAGACCTCGCTGATCTTTTTGCCCAATTGCCCTTCGATCAGCGCCACCGATAACTTCGAGTCGAACGGCGGCACGCGGTCTTGCAGGAGCATCAGCTCATCGGCGATGTCTTCGGGCAACAGGTCGCGACGGGTCGAGAGGATCTGCCCGAACTTGATGAAGATTGGCCCCAGGTCCTGCAAGGCCAGGCGCAAGCGTGCGCCGCGAGTCAGGTCCAGGGTACGCCGGGGGAACCAGCGCCATGGCAACACAAAGCGCAGCGCCAGGAGGAACCAGGGCAGCGGCAAGGCGAACAGCAGGTCATCGAGGCGGTAGCGGATCACGACGCGCTGGATGCGCAACAGACGGCGGACGGCAAGCAGCTTCATGCGTTATCGCTTGGATTCAAGGGATCGGGAAAGGCGCTCGAAACGCGCCTCGAGACGTTCCAGGTCAAGCTTGACCTGGTCCAGTTCATCAAAACGGGCCTGGGCCTCGCGTTGGCCCACGAGGGTACGCGATTCTTCGGCCAGGTATTCACTCAGATTCTGTCCCAGGCTGGCAAAGCCCTGGCGGTACCAGCGGCTGCGGCTGCGCAGGTGACCGCTGAGCAATTGGGTCGCCACCGGACCGATCCAGCGGGACACTTCGTATTCCCAGTCCAGCTCCAGGTCCTGAAGGATCGCCGCCAGCTCCAGCAGCACACCGCTGTCGCCGTCGAGCTCGACGTCCGGGCCGTGCAGCACGGCGGTCTTGTTCTTGCTCAGCGCTAGCTCCAGCAGGCTCGATGCCGGGGCTCGCAGCGTGCAATCGGCTTCGGCTTCCCAATGGGCGGCGAGCATCAGGCCTTCATCGCTGGGCAGGATAAACAGTTGCAATGCCGGGTTGCGGCAGTCGACAGCGATCACCTTGCCACTCAAGCGCGCCAGGCGCACCGGCGCCGTACTGTCCAGGCGCAGGACTCGGTTGATCCCGAGTTCCACGCTGGCGAGCAGGCCGGTGAGCAACATCAGGGCTTGATACCGCGGTGCAGGGCGACGATGCCTGAAGTCATGTTGTGATAGGTCACCCGGTCGAAACCGGCCTCGACCATCATCGACTTCAGTGTTTCCTGGTCCGGATGCATGCGGATCGATTCGGCCAGGTAGCGATAGCTTTCCGCATCGTTGGTGATCAGCTTGCCCATCAGCGGCATGAAGGCGAACGAATAGGCGTCATAGGCCTTGGACATCAGCGCATTGGTCGGCTTGGAGAATTCCAGCACTAGCAACCGGCCACCAGGCTTGAGCACGCGCAGCATCGAGCGCAGGGCGTCTTCCTTGTGGGTCACGTTGCGCAGGCCGAAGGCGATCGTCACGCAGTCGAAGTGGTTATCCGGGAAAGGCAGCTTTTCGGCATCGGCCTGGACGAACTCGACGTTGCCGGCCACACCCAGGTCCAGCAGGCGGTCGCGGCCGACCTTGAGCATGGACTCGTTGATGTCGGCGAGCACCACGTGGCCGGTCGGGCCGACGATGTGGGAGAACTTCCTGGTCAGGTCGCCCGTGCCACCGGCGATATCCAGCACGCGGTTGCCGCTGCGCACGCCCGACAGCTCGATCGCGAAACGCTTCCAGAGACGATGCATGCCGCCCGAAAGCAAGTCGTTCATCAAGTCATACTTGGCCGCCACCGAGTGGAAAACCTCAGCGACTTTTTCCGCCTTCTGGCTTTCCGGCACGTTCTTGAAGCCGAAGTGAGTGGTGGGTTCGGCATCGCTGCCTTTGCGCTGATCAGTCATATCGCTGTCACCAAAAAAGAATGCGGGACATTCTAATCCCGGTGGAGGGCTTTGTCTTGGCAAGGCTGCAGGTAAGATGAACCATCGCCCGGACGTTTTGACGCAGGCAGGGTCTGAACGTTCAGGCAAGTCTCGATCAAGCAGGAGTTATCAGATGGCCCGTATAACGGTTGAACGTGAACATGGCTTGGGCAAGGAAGCGGCCCGTGAAAAGGCTGAGAAGTTGGCGCAGAAACTGTCCGACAGCTATGGCCTGGAGCCCACGTGGGAAGGCGACACGCTGAAGCTCAAGCGCTCCGGGGTCAAGGGCGAAGTGCATGTAGGCGAGGATTCGATTCGCGTCGATGTGGAGTTGGGCATGTTGATGTCGGCCATGAGCGGCACGATCAAGGGGGAAATCGAAAAGGCGCTGGATAAGGCGTTGGCTTGATTGATTGGAAACGCGCAAAACTTAAGTTGAGCACAATCTCCTGTGGGAGCGAGCCTGCTCGCGAAAGCGGTGTGCCATTCAATACTGATGTCGCTGATACCCTGCATTCGCGAGCAGGCTCGCTCCCACATTGGAAATCAGATGTCTCGGGATTTGTGTCGGTTGTTAGGGTGCCGTTTCTAATTATTGCCACTACTTTGTGCCTGAGCCCGTCCGTGTGCGGGCAGTTCCTCAAACCTTTTTCGAGTGAGGTGCACCATGGCCAAAGTTATCCTGAAGAAAAAAACGGACGTTGAATCTTCCACGCTGAGCGACGTTAAAACGTATGCGCGCAAGATCTGGCTAGCGGGCCTGGGCGCCTATACAAAGGTCGGCCAGGAAGGCAGCGAGTACTTCCAGGAGTTGGTAAAGGCTGGCGAAGTAGTTGAAACCAAAGGCAAAAAGAAGATTGCCGGGAAACTTGAAGCGGCCAATAGCGAACTGATCGAAGCCAAGTCCGAGGTCAATACGTTCAAGGCCAGGGTCGAAGTTCAACTCGACAAAGTCGAGAAAGTATTCGACGCCCGTGTTGCAAGTGCCTTGAATCGTATCGGCATTCCGTCTAAACATGACGTTGAGGCACTCTCTGCTAAGCTCGATGAGCTGACGGCATTGCTCGAACGTGTCGCGCGTAAACATTAAGGAGAACGGGATGGCTGGCAAAAAAATCACCGAAAAAGAAGGCAGCTCGTGGGCCGGGAAGATTGAAAAGTACTCCCGCAAAATCTGGCTTGCTGGTTTAGGCGTGTACTCGAAGATCGACACTGACGGCAGCAAACTCTTCGAGTCCCTGGTAAAGGACGGCGAGAAAGCCGAAAAACTCACCAAGACGGCAGTCGGCAAGCAAGTCGACGCAGCCAAGGACTCTGCCGAGTCCGCCAAGTCGCGCATCAGCGGCGCGAAGGACCGTGCGTTGGGCACATGGGGTGAGCTGGAAGGGGCTTTTGACAAGCGCCTGAACAGCGCGATCTCCCGTCTGGGCGTGCCCAGCCGCAATGAAGTCAAGGAACTGCACAACAAGGTCGACACCCTGACCAGGCAGATCGAAAAACTCACCGGGGCCAAGGTCACACCGGTTGCGACCAAGGCTACGGCAACCAAGACGGCGGCGGCCAAGCCTGCGGCGAAGGCGGCGGCCAAGCCACTGGTCAAGGCGGCGGCCAAGCCTGTGGCAAAAGTGGCGGCCAAGCCTGCGGCCAAAACCGCAGCGGCCAAACCAGCTGCGAAGGCAGCGGCCAAGCCGGTAGCAACCAAGGCTGCGGCTAAACCCGCAGCTAAACCGGCGGCGAAAACCGCCGCAGCCAAACCGGCTACCGCCAAACCGGCAGCCAAGCCAGCGGCAAAAGCGGCGGCCAAACCTGCGGCCAAGGCAGCAGCGAAACCCGCAGCGGCCAAGAAGCCGGCCGTGAAGAAACCGGCTGCACCAAAAGCGGCTGCACCGAAGGCGCCAACCGCCGCCGCCAAACCGGCAACAGCTCCGGTGAGCACGGCGAACTCCGCCTCGGCTCCAACCCCGGTGGCCACGCCAACATCTACGCCGACTCCATCGACGCCTCCCACCCAGTCCTGATCTACAGAGCTGAAAAAAACGCCCGGCCTGTAATGGCCGGGTTTTTTTTGCGCCATAGAACCCTACTGTGGGAGCGAGCTTTCTCGCGATGGCGGTGTGCCGGTACACATTGTCGTTGAATGTGCCGCAGCCATCGCGAGCAGGCTCGCTCCCACAATGGGTATGCCACTGCCACTGCCGTTCGTTATTCGTGCTCTTCCAGATACCGCAACGCCATTTGCTCGGTGGCGACCTTGATCGCCGGCGGCAGGTGTGGCGCCACCAGCATCATGACCTGATAGACCACCAGGCGAACGTCGCCTTCGCGATCCAGGATCCGCTGATAGTCCAGGGAAAACAGCAGGGTCATGGTGACCTGTTCCACCAGTTGCCCCAACGCCTGGGTGTCGCTGACCAACAACCCCTGGGCCTTGAGTTGCGCCAGCAATGAGGCCAGGGTTCGCTTCAGCGCGTTGAGCAACTGGCGAATACCCTTGGCCAGCTTCGGCAGGCGCCCGGCCAGGTTCGACAGGTCCTGGAACAAGAACCGGTACTGAGCGAGGCGTTCAACGATCAGGTGCAGGAACAGCCAATAGTCCTCCGGCGCCAGCTGTGCATCGGCAGGTGGGTCCAACAGTGGCGCCAGCTCGGCCCGGAATCGCTCGAACAATCCGAGTATCAGCGGTTCCTTGCCGTGGAAGTGGTAATACAGGTTGCCGGGGCTGATGCCCATTTCGTTGGCGACTTCCATGGTGGAAACGTTCGGCTCGCCCTTTTCGTTGAATAACTGCAGGGCACATTCAAGGATACGGTCGCGGGTCTTCATCCGGTCTTCTTTATGGTGAGTCGTGCCACGGTCCGCGATGCGGCCGTGGTGAGGCCTTCAGCGCACCCGTACATAGTTTCCGGGCGCGGCTTCCAGAGGCGGATATTTGCTGTTGCCCAGCGCCATGACCGTTTCGCGCTGTTCGCCGGAGCGTTCCTGGATCCAGCCCAGCCACTGGGGCCACCAACTCCCCTCGACGTGCTTGGCGTCGTAGTACCAAGCCCTGGGGTCGCTGCTCAGCTTCGGGTTCTCGATGTAGTTGGCCTTGGGGTTGCCCGGCGGGTTGAGAATGCTCTGCACGTGACCGCTGTTGGACAGCACGAAACGGCGGTCGCCCCCCAGCAGCAGCGTGGAGCGGTACACCGCGTCCCATGGGGTGATGTGGTCGTTGATGCCCGCCACGCTGAAGCTGTCCACCGTGACTTTTTGCAAATCGATCGGCGTGCCGCACACCTCCAGCGCGCCCGGGCGGGTCAGCGGGTTGTGCTTGAAAAAGTCCAGCAGATCGCCGTGGTACGCCGCCGGAAGCCGAGTGCAGTCGTTGTTCCAGTACAGGATGTCGAACGCCGGCGGCTCCTTGCCCAGCAAGTAGTTATTGACGAAATAACTCCATATCAGGTCGTTGGGGCGCATCCAGGCGAATACGCGGGCCATGTCGCGCCCGTCGAGAATGCCTCGCTGGTAGGAGCGACGCTTGGCGGCTTCGAGAGTCTGTTCGTCGATGAACAACGTTGCCGGGCTTTCCATCTCGCTGTCCAGCAGGCTGACCAGGTACGTCGCACTGGCGACCCGGCGCAGCTGGCGCTTGGCCTGCAAATGGCCTTGCAAGGCGGCGATGGTCATGCCGCCGGCGCAGGCGCCCAACAGGTTGACTTCCCGTGCGCCGGTGATCGCCCGGCAGACGTTCATGGCTTCTTGCGTCGCCTCGACATAGCTGGACAGGCCCCATTCACGATGGCGAACGTCGGGGTTGCGCCAACTGATGATGAAGACCTGCAAGCCGTTTTTCAGGGCGTATTGGACGAGGCTATTTGAGGGGCTGAGGTCGAAGATGTAGAACTTGTTGATCTGCGGCGGCACGATCAGCACTGGCGTGGCGAATTGCTTTTCGCTCATCGGTTTGTACTGGATCAGTTCCAGCAGCTCGTTGCGAAACACCACCGCACCGGGTGTGGTTGCCAGGGTCTTGCCGACTTCGAAAGCCTGGGGCGTGACCTGCCGGGGCAGCCCATCGTTGTGCAGCAGGTCGTCCACCAGGTGGCTGATGCCACGAATCAGGCTGGTGCCGCCGGAGTTGAACAGTTCCTTGATCGCCAGCGGATTGAGCAACGTATTGGAGGGCGACACCGCGTCGTTGAGCAGGGAGAAGGTGAAATGGGCACGGGCGCGATCGTCCTCGCTCATGTCGCTTTCGTCGATCCAGCTCCTGACCTGCTTTTGCCAGCTCAGGTAGGCTTGCAGGCTACGACGATAGAATGGATTGAGCTGCCAGGTCGGGTCGGCGAAGCGCTTGTCGTTGGGGTTGGTGGGGTGCAGCGTTTCGCCCAGCAGCACGCGCCCCAGTTGACTGCCCAGCCGCAACGCATGCCGGGCGCTGTGCACCGGATTGCGCAAGCCATGAGCGGCGACGTTGCGCAAGGTAGAAAGCAGGTCCCTGCCGCGCAGGCCGGTGACCGCGCTCTGTGCATTGATGAAACTGGCAGGGGCGGGCATGGAACCCTTCGCCGGTTTGTCGCGCATGAGTCAACTCCTTCGTCATCAGGCTAAAAACAAACACACCGAACCAGACAACATAGACGCTGTTTCGGGTAGTTGCGTGATCCGGCGTCCTGCCAGGCGCAATGGGCGGTGTCAGCCGCCACCCAGCGGTGCGGGATGTGGGTGCATGACCGCGCGCTGACGTTCTTCCTCCAGGAATTTCATGATGATCGGTGCCACGGCCTCGGCCCGTGTGATCAGGAACAGATGGCCGTCATCGATGATGTGCAACTGAGAATTGGGAATGCGCCAGGCCAGCATGCGCATGTTGATCAGGGGAATCAGCGGGTCGTCGTCTCCGGCCAGGATCAGCGTTGGCTGGTGGATCTTGTGCAGCCAGTGGATGCTGGTCCAGCCAAGGCCCGCGAAAAGCTGCCAGTAATAACCGAGCTTGCCGGCCGAACGCACCTTGGCCGCGTGACGGGCCGCCAGGCTTGGGTCGCGGCGGAACGAGCCGCCGTAGATCAGTGGAGCGATGCGCATGACATGTGACGGCTGCACGTAGCGCCGGGGGCTGGCCATCATCCACAGCACCTTCGGCTTGCCGGGCACCATGACCGCGCCGGCGGCCGTGGCGGCGAGCACCAGCTTCTTGCAGCGCTCCGGATAGTCGTGGGCGAACTGCTGCGCCAGGGCGCCGCCCCAGGACACGCCGATCACGTTCACCTGCCCGTAGTCCAGGTAATCGAGCATCCGCGCGGTGAGCTTGGCCAGGCCGGGAAAGCGATACGGCCGGCTCGGTGTAGACGAACCGCCGACCCCGGGCACATCGAAGGCGATCACTTCCAGGTCCGGGTCCAGGGCCTCGATGAATGGGAAGACCAGCTCCAGGTTGGCGCCGATGCCGTTGAAAATCAGCAGCGGGGTCAAATGGGGCTTGCCGGGACGTACCGCGGTGCGCAAGGTCTGGCCATCCAGGTCGACGGTACGGAAGATGTACGGTTGCGGCATGCTTCAAGCCCTGGGGTTAAAAAAGCAGAATGGCAGCTTCAAGCTTCAAGCTTCAAGCTTCAAGCTTCAAGTTAAGGCGCTTGTAGCTTGTAGCTTGAAGCTTGCGGCTCACAGCTATCTTTCATGCACGTAAGTGCCCGGCGCCGCCTCACCGGCCACGTAGGTCTTGTTGCCCAGCACCGAGGGCGCTTTCTTCAGCTTGCCCGAGCGCTCGGCCTGCCAGGCTTGCCAGTGCAGCCACCAGGAGTCGGTGTGCTTGGTGGAGTTTTCCATCCAGTCCTCGGCCTTGGCCGGCATGTCCTCGCTAGTCATGTAGCGCGACTTGGGGTTGCCCGGCGGGTTGAGGATGCTCTGGATGTGGCCGCTGCTCGACAACACGAAATCAATCTTGCCGCCAAACAGCTGCGCCGACTTGTAGCAGGACTTCCACGGCGTGATGTGGTCGTTGGTGCCGGCCAGGGAAAAGATGTCGGCAGTGACCTGCTTGAGGTCGATCGGCGTACCGCATACTTCCAGTGCATTGGGGCGGGTCAGCGGGTTGTTCTTGAACATCTCGATGAGGTCGCCATGGAACGCCGCCGGCAGTCGCGTGGTGTCGTTGTTCCAGAAGAGAATGTCGAACACCGGTGGTTCGTTGCCCAGCAGGTAGTTGTTGACCCAGTAATTCCAGATCAGGTCGTTGGGACGCATCCAGGCGAAGACCTTGGCCATGTCGCGGCCTTCCAGTACGCCGGCCTGGTAGGAATGGCGCTTGGCCGCTTCCAGGGTCTGCTCGTCGACGAACAGGGCCACGTCGGTGTCCAGGGTCGTGTCCAGCACACTCACCAGCAGCGTCAGGGCATTGACCTTCTTCTCGCCGAGCGCGGCGTAATGGCCCAGCAGCGCGGTGCAGGTGATGCCGCCCGAGCAGGCGCCCAGCATGTTGACGTCCTTGCTGCCGGTGATGGCCGTGACAACGTCCACCGCTTCCTTGAGCGCTTCGATATAAGTCGACAGGCCCCACTCGCGCTGCGCCTTGGTGGGGTTGCGCCAACTGATGATGAATGTCTGCACGTTGCTGCGCAGGCAGAAGCGCGCCAGGCTCTTATCCGGGCTCAGGTCGAATACATAGAACTTGTTGATTTGCGGCGGGACCACCAGCAGCGGCCGCTCATGCACCTGCTCGGTGATGGGGCGGTACTGGATCAGCTCCAGCACATCGTTGCGAAACACCACGGCGCCTTCCGTCACGCCCAGGCTTTTGCCGACTTCGAAGGCGCCCATGTCGACCTGGCTCGGCATACCGCCGTTGTGCACCAGGTCTTTTGCCAGGTGGGACAAACCGTCGAGCAGGCTCTTGCCGCCGGTTTCGAAGAAGCGCTTGACCGCCGCCGGGTTGGCCGCCGAGTTGGTCGGGGCCATCGCCTCGGTCATCAGGTTGATCACGAAATGCCCGCGGCTGATGTCCTGGGGCGAGAGGCTGCTGTCGTCGATCCAGGCGTGCAGCTCCTTGCGCCACGCCAGGTAGGTTTGCAGGTAGCGTTTGTAGAGCGGGTTCTGGCTCCAGGCCGGATCGGCGAAACGACGGTCGTCGCTGGTGGGCTGCAACTCGGACTTGCCGAACAGGACCTTCCTCAGCTCAGCGCCGAAATGGGCCACATGCTTGACGCTGTGAAGGGGTTGTCTGATGGTCTGGGTCAGCACCATCCGGGCAGAGGCCAGCAGGTCCTTCCTGCGCAAGCCGACGACGGGATTCAAGCCCAGGGTGTTTTCCGAGGCTTGGTATTTCAACTCATCGTTGTTCTTGTTGCTCATCTACGACGCTCCATTGTCCTTCAGACGAGTACCGGGGCCGTGCCGTGAAGCCGCAAGGCCAATACCAGGTACGCTGCTCGGGGTGACCATTAATTCCGCATCGAGGGCAATGAGGAAACGTGTGCCAGGAACTCGCCGGTTCCTTTGCAGGGAACTTGCCAGCTCCATTGGTTACCCGAGTTTAATTTTTTTCGCAAGCAGGCCAGTCATTGACGATGCTGCGCAGGCATTCAAGCAGATGAGTCTAGAAAATTCGCCCTAAAGCGCCAGCCCTTGAGCTAGAGCATCAGCTTGACGACGGACTCGTTCGGATCGCGGGTTTTTCCGGCGGCCTTGAGCTCGGCGAGATAATCGTTCCACAGGACTTCCTGGCGCACTGCCAACTGATACAGGTAGTCCCAGGTGAACAATCCGCTGTCATGGCCGTCGTCGAAGGTCAATTTCAGTGCGTACTGGCCGGCCGGTTCAACCTTGGTCAGGCCGACGCCGAGCTTGCCGTATTGCAGGATGGGCTTGCCGTGGCCCTGGACCTCGGCGGAGGGCGAGTGCACCCGCAGGAATTCCGCTGGCAGGTGGTACTCCTCGTCTGGCGCGTACTTGAGCGTCAGGGTCTTGGAGGCTTTGTGCAGGTTGATGGCGGTGGGGAGTTTGGTCATGGCCTATGATCCGTCTCTGAAGGACGCGTTGATCTGCAAAACGACGCGGTTCATGTGGGAGCGAGCTTGCTCGCGATAGCGGTTTGACAGTCAATACATGGATTGAATGTTGTGCCGCCATCGCGAGCAAGCTCGCTCCCACAGGTCCGGGGAAACCTGTCGGTGGCTTACAGGATATAGCGCGACAGGTCTTCGTTCTGCGCCAACTCACCCAGGTGGCTGTTGACGTACTCGGCGTCGATGCGGATCGGCGCTTCGTTGTGGGCGCTGGCCAGGTCGCCGGCGCTGAACGAGACTTCCTCGAGCAGACGCTCAAGCAGCGTGTGCAGGCGGCGGGCACCGATGTTCTCGGTCTTTTCGTTGACCTGCCAAGCGATCTGCGCCAGGCGCTTGATGCCTTCGGGCGCGAACTCGATGTTCAGGCCTTCGGTCTTGAGCAGCGCGCAGTATTGCTCGGTCAGCGACGCATGGGGCTCGCTCAGGATGCGTTCGAAATCTTCCGGCGACAGCGCCTTGAGTTCAACACGAATCGGCAAGCGGCCCTGCAACTCAGGAACCAGGTCGCTCGGCTTGCTCAGGTGGAACGCGCCGGAAGCGATGAACAGGATGTGGTCGGTCTTGACCATGCCCAGCTTGGTATTGACCGTGCAGCCTTCGATCAGCGGCAGCAGGTCGCGTTGCACGCCTTCGCGGGACACATCGGCGCCGCCGACGTTGCCGCGCTTGGCGACCTTGTCGATCTCGTCGATGAACACGATGCCATGCTGCTCGACCGCTTCCAGGGCCTTGGCCTTCAATTCTTCTTCGTTGACCAGGCGGCTGGCCTCTTCATCGCGCACCAGCTTCAGCGCTTCCTTGACCTTGAGCTTGCGGCTTTTCTTCTTGCCCTTGCCCATGTTGGCGAACAGGCTCTGCAGCTGGTTGGTCATCTCTTCCATGCCCGGCGGCGCGGAGATGTCGACACCGGCCATCTCGGCCACTTCGATCTCGATCTCCTTGTCGTCCAGCTGGCCTTCGCGCAGGCGCTTGCGGAACAGTTGGCGGGTATTGGAATCCTGGGTCGCGGCGGAGTCGGCATTGAAGCCCATACGCGCAGGCGGCAGAAGCGCATCGAGGATGCGTTCTTCGGCGGCGTCTTCGGCGCGATGGCGAACCTTGGTGATTTCCTGCTCACGCAGCAGCTTGATAGCGGCATCGGCCAGGTCGCGAATGATCGACTCGACGTCGCGGCCCACGTAGCCCACCTCGGTGAACTTGGTGGCCTCGACCTTGATGAATGGCGCATTGGCGAGCTTGGCCAGGCGACGGGCGATCTCGGTCTTGCCGACACCGGTGGGGCCGATCATCAGGATGTTCTTGGGTGTTACTTCGACGCGCAGTTCTTCAGGCAACTGCATCCGGCGCCAGCGGTTGCGCAGGGCAATGGCGACGGCGCGCTTGGCATCGTCCTGGCCGATGATATGGCGATTGAGTTCGTGGACGATTTCGCGGGGAGTCATGGACATAATAATTGGCGGTCCTCAAGCGGAAGTCTGGGCCTGGATGGGCTCACTCCGCGAGGTCCTGCTCCTCAATGGTCTGGGTGTGGTTGGTGAAGACACAGATGTCGCCGGCAATGCCAAGGGCTGTCTCAACGATTTCCCGGGCCGACAGGTCGGTTTTTTTCAACAGGGCGCTGGCGGCGGCCTGGGCGTAGGCGCCACCGGAACCCATGGCGATCAAGCCGTCTTCAGGCTCAACGACGTCACCGTTGCCGGTGATGATCAGCGAGGCATCCTTGTTTGCGACCGCGAGCATCGCTTCGAGGCGGCTCAGGGAGCGGTCGGTACGCCATTCCTTCGCCAGCTCGACGGCGGCGCGGATCAGGTGGCCCTGGTGTTTTTCAAGCTGGCCTTCAAAACGTTCGAACAGGGTGAAGGCATCGGCGGTGGCCCCGGCGAAACCGGCGATGACCTGGCCGTGGTACAGGCGGCGGACTTTCTTCGCGTTGCCTTTCATCACGGTGTTGCCCAGTGAAACCTGGCCGTCGCCGCCCATGACGACTTTGCCGTGACGGCGGACTGAAACGATGGTGGTCAAGGGAAGAGTCTCCACGCAGCGGGGCGAAAATGCCCGGATGGAACTCATATGGGGGTGGCGTGGGGTTTTTCAACTGCAAGGGCGCGGAGGGGATGAGTGGTCCCTCGCTGTTTTTGGCAGAGGACTTCTTTGTGGCGAGGGAGCTTGCTCCCGCTGGACCGCGCAGTGGTCCCAAGCTTTTAGGGCTGCTACGCCCGAGGCGTCGGACCGACCCAGCGGGAGCAAGCTCCCTCGCCACGAAAAGCCTCGCAGCCATAAATGCCTTCGTTGGAATCAGCGGCTCTGGCGTTGTTGTAACAACAGGTTGCTGAAGCCGCTGCCGGCCAGTTGTTTCTGGGCCTTGGTCAGCTCTTCCCGATTGCTGAACGGGCCAACCAGTACCCGGTACCAGGTTTCGTCCTTCACCGTGCCGGATTCCACCGAAACCGACTGGCCCAGCAAAATGATCTGTGCCCGGACCTTGTCGGCATCGGCTTCCTTGCGGAACGAGCCGGCTTGCAAGAAGAACTTCGTCACTGGCGCAGCCTTTTGTACGGGCGGCGCGGGTGGCGGCGTGATGCCAGCCAGGGCCGCCTGGGCGCGGGCGGTGTCGATCTTGGCGGCTTCGGCCGGGGTCACCGGTGTGGCCGGCACCTGAGGCACTTGTGGTGTCGGCAGGGTTTTCTCCGGCACGGCATCGGGCGGCACGATGACTTCCGATTCCGGCAGCAGGGTATAGAAGTCGTACTTCGGCTTCACCGGTTGCGTCGGGCTCGGCGGGGTCTTGTTGGCCTCGGCGATCCGCGTGGCTTTCTGCTGCTCTTGCCGCACGCGCTTGACGTCATCGCCCTGGCCCGGCTCCAGCTTCATCAGAAAGACAATGAAAGCGCCGACGGTCAGGCCGATGGCCATCCACAACCAGCCCGGAATCGGCTTTTTGGCCGGGGGCTGGTAACGGCTGGCGCCGCGTTTGGGTGCAGGTTTTTTCTTGGCGGCCAACTTACATGCGCTCCAGGGTTTCCAGGCCCAGCAGTTCCAGGCCTTGCTTGAGCGTACGTCCGGTCAGCGCGGCGAGGCGCAAGCGGCTCTGCATTTGTGCCGGGGTGTCGGCGCTGAGGATCGGGCAGTTCTCATAGAAGCTGGAGAACAGGCCAGCGACGTCGTACAGGTAGGCACACAAAGTATGCGGTGTACCTTTGTCTGCGACGTTGTTCAGCACCTCGCCGAACTGGGCCAGCCTGGCCGCGAGTTCCTGCTCGTGGGCGGCCTCGAGGACAATCTGACCCTCCACTTCGTCGAAGCGTTTGCCGAGCTTGCGGAACACCCCCGCCACGCGGGTGTAGGCGTACAACAGGTACGGCGCGGTGTTGCCTTCGAAGTTGAGCATCAGGTCGAAGTTGAAGCTGTAGTCGCTGGTGCGGTGTTTCGACAGGTCGGCGTACTTCACCGCGTCGATGCCGACGACCTTGGCAATGTTGCGCAGTTCGTCTTCGGCCAGGTCCGGGTTCTTGCCCTTGACCAAGGTGTAAGCGCGGTCCTGGGCTTCGGTCAGCAGGTCGATCAATTTTACGGTGCCGCCGTCGCGGGTCTTGAATGGGCGGCCGTCGGCGCCGTTCATGGTGCCGAAGCCCATGTGCTCCATTTCCATCGGGTGGGTCACGAAGCCAGCCAGGCGCGCCACTTCGAACACTTGCTGGAAGTGCAGGGCTTGGCGCTGGTCGACGAAATACAACACCCGATCGGCCTTGAGCACGCCGTTGCGGTAGCGTACGGCCGCCAGGTCGGTGGTGGCATAGAGGTAGCCGCCGTCGGCTTTGACGATGATCACCGGCAGGGGCTCGCCATCGGCGGTCTTGAACTGCTCCAGGAACACGCACTGGGCGCCGTTGCTTTCTACCAGCATGCCCTTGGCGCGAAGGTCGTTGACCACGTTGACCAAGTCATCGTTGTAGGCGCTCTCGCCCATCACGTCGGCCATGGTCAGCTTGACGTTCAGCAGCTCGTAGATTTTCTGGCAGTGGGACAGGGAGATGTCCTTGAACTTGGTCCACAGCGCCAGGCACTCGGCATCGCCGGCCTGCAGCTTGACCACCAGGCCACGGGCGCGGTCGGCGAATTCGGGCGATTCGTCGAAGCGTTGCTTGGCGGCGCGGTAGAAGTTTTCCAGGTCCGACAGCTCGTCGCTGGTGATGGGGTTTTCCTGCAGATAGGCCATCAGCATGCCGAACTGCGTGCCCCAGTCGCCGACGTGGTTCTGGCGGATCACGGTGTCGCCGAGAAACTCCAGCACGCGCGCCACGCCGTCGCCAATGATGGTCGAGCGCAGGTGGCCGACATGCATTTCCTTGGCGAGGTTAGGGGCCGAGAGGTCGACTACGGTGCGCTGCAATGGCCCGGCCTTGCGTACGCCAAGGCGCGCGTCGGCCAGGGCCGCGTCGAGACGCGAGGCCAGGGCCTGGGTGTTCTGGAAGAAATTGATGAAGCCTGGGCCGGCGATATCGGCCTTGCTGACGTTCTCGTCGGCCGGCAGCGCTGCGATGATCTTTTCCGCCAGGTCGCGAGGCTTCATGCCGGCCGGCTTGGCGAGCATCATCGCGATGTTGCTGGCGAAGTCGCCGTGGGTCTTGTCGCGGGTGTTCTCGACCTGAATCGCCGGCGACAGGCCTTCTGGCAGCACACCTTCAGTGACGAGTTGGGTGATGGCTTGCTGGATGAGCTGGCGAATGGTGTCTTTCATGGTCTTCTCTTTCAACCGCAGGCGCGGCGGCGCTTCGATGCGCTGGTGGAAAAACTGGGCATTATCCGTGGCGCGGGCGAGCTTGCCAACTGTAGCGGGTTGGTTGGGGATGTGTGGTGGTTGTTCGGACGCCTTCGCGAGCCGGCTCGCTCCCACATTGAAATGAGGTTTCCGTGGGAGCGAGCCTGCTCGCGAAGGCGGCGCCTGGGTCAGTACAAATCCACCGGATCCACATCCAGCGACCAGCGCACCGCCCGCCCGCTGGGCATCTGTTCGAGCACCAGCAACCAGGCATTCAACAGCCGATGCAGCGGCGCCCGGGCATTGGCCTGCAATAAAAGCTGGGCACGATAGCGCCCGGCGCGTCGTTCCATCGGCGCTGGCACCGGGCCCAAGAGTTCGATGCCGGTGAGGTTCTGTTCCGCCAGCAGACGCTCCGCCTCGCTGCACGCTTCATCCAGAAAACCTTCAGCCTGCCCCGGTTTGTGAGCCTCGGCCCGCAACAGCGCCAGGTGGGCGAACGGTGGCAGCCCGGCGCCTCGGCGTTCGCTCAACGCCTGCTCGGCGAAGGCAAAATAGCCTTGCTCGGTCAGTTGTATCAGCAACGGATGATCCGCCAGGTGGGTCTGGATGATCACTTTGCCTGGCTCTTCGGCGCGCCCGGCGCGGCCTGCGACCTGGACGATCAGCTGCGCCATGCGCTCGCTGGCGCGGAAATCGCCGGAAAACAGCCCGCCATCGGCATCCAGGATCGACACCAGCGTGACACGGGGGAAGTGATGCCCCTTGGCGAGCATCTGCGTGCCCACCAGGATGCAGGGCTGGCCTTTTTGGATGGTGGCGAACAGATTGTTCATCGCATCCTTTCGGGAAGTGCTGTCGCGATCCACGCGTAGCACCGGATAGTCGGGAAACAAAATGCCCAGCCGCTCTTCGGCGCGCTCGGTGCCGGCGCCCACGGGACGCAAGTCGACTTTCCCGCATTGCGGGCAGTTCCTCGGCACACGCTCGGAGTGCCCGCAATGGTGGCAGCGCAGTTCGCCGTAGCGTTGATGGACGGTCATTCGTGCATCACAGCGCTCGCAACCGGACATCCAGCCGCAATCATGGCACAGCAGGGTCGGGGCGAACCCCCTGCGGTTGAGGAAGACCAGGACCTGTTGCCCGGCTGCCAGGGTCTGGCCGATGGCTTGCTGCATCGGTCCGGAAATACCGCTATCCAGTGGACGACTTTTCACATCCAGGCGCAGGAAGCGCGGTTGCTTGGCGCCGCCGGCTCGTTCGTTGAGGCGCAGCAGGCCGTAGCGACCGGTGTAGGCGTTGTGCAGGCTTTCCAGCGAGGGCGTGGCCGAGCCAAGGACGATGGGAATGTTTTCCTGGCGGGCGCGCACCAGCGCCAGATCCCGCGCGTGATAGCGCAGGCCTTCCTGCTGTTTATAAGAACCGTCGTGCTCTTCGTCGATGATGATCAGGCCGGGATTTTTCATCGGTGTGAACAGCGCCGAGCGGGTGCCGATGATGATATCTGCCTCGCCGTCCCGGGCGGCGAGCCAGGCTTCCAGTCGCTCGCGATCGTTGACCGCCGAGTGCACCAGGGCGATTCGCGCATTGAAGCGTTGTTCGAAGCGCGCCAGGGTTTGTGGGCCGAGGTTGATCTCCGGGATCAGCACCAGGGCTTGTTTGCCGGCTTCGAGGGTCTGGCGGATCAGTTGCAGGTAGACCTCGGTCTTGCCGCTGCCGGTGACGCCCGCCAACAGAAAGGCGTGGTAGCTGTCGAAGCCCGCGCGAATGGCCTCGCAAGCGGCCCGTTGCTCAGCGTTGAGTGGCAGTTCCGGCTGGGCCAGCCAGTGTTCATGGCGTGCGCTCGGAGCATGCCGGCGGACTTCCACCTGGACCAGGTCCTTGGCCAACAACAGGTCGAGGCTGTCCTTACTGAGCATCAACTTGCTTAATAACGGGTGCGCCACGCCATGGGGATGCTGGGCCAGGGTCGCCAGGGCTTCGCGCTGGCGCGGTGCGCGGGCAATACGCGGATCGTCCAGCGAGGCGCCCGGTGCCGCCGACCAGAACCGCTCCTGGCGCGCCTCGGCCGGTTCGCCCTGGCGCAACAGCGCCGGCAGGGCCCAACTCAGGGTGTCACCCAGGCTGTGCTGATAATACTGGGCGGTCCACAGGCATAATTTGAGCAGCGGCGCCGGCAGCGGTGGCGTCGCATCGAGTAGGGCCAGGGCTGGCTTGAGCTTATCGACCGGCACTTCGCTTTGATCGCTGACTTCCACCAGGATGCCGATCATTTCCCGCCGGCCGAACGGCACGCGCAGACGCATGCCCGGTTGCAACTGGGCACGCGGCACTCCAGCCGGGGCGCGGTAATCGAACAGGCGGCGCAGGGGCGATGGCAAGGCGAGGCGCAGGATGGCGTCGGGCACGCGGGGATCTCGGTAAACGAACAAATTCGCAAGTCAATGTGGGAGCGAGCTTGCTCGCGATGGCGGCCTGTCAGTCAACATGCATGTGGCAGATCCACCGCTATCGCGAGCAAGCTTGCTCCCACAGGGGTGTGGTGGGGGCGAGCCTAGCAGACGGTTGGTACAAGGCATAGCTTGCGTGAATGACGATGTCTGGTAGAATCCGCGGCCTAATTACGTGCGGTATTCAACAATAGTGTTGGGTGGCGGCACGCTAGCCTGAGGAAAACACCATGAAAACCGATATCCATCCAGACTACCCAGTTGTTGCAGTCACCTGCAGCTGCGGCAACAAGTTCGAAACCCGTTCGACCTACGGCAAAGCCCTGGCGATCGACGTTTGCAACGAATGCCACCCGTTCTACACCGGTAAGCAAAAGACTCTGGATACCGGCGGTCGCGTTCAGAAGTTCGCCGATCGTTTCGGTGCTTTCGGCAAAGTTACTCCGAAAGCCTGAGGCTAATCATTTTGGAAAGTCTTTCGGGCTATTCCAGACTGATGAAAAAGGCGTCCCTTGCGGGCGCCTTTTTTGTGTCCGCGATTTGGCTTTGTGGTGCTCAGGCGTCCTGCCCTTCGCCGGGTGAGCTGCCCGAAGTGGCCGTTCAGCGGGTCGTGGACGGCGACACCGTTTACCTTGAGGACGGTCGTCGCATCCGCATGATCGGCCTCAACAGCCCGGAGCTGGGCAAGCGCGGGCGTGCAGACGAACCGTTCGCCGTGGCGGCGCACCAGCGACTCGAGGCCTTGGTGGCCGCCAGCGCCGGCCGGGTCAAGGTATTGCCGGGTCGGGACGACCGCGATGATTACGGGCGCACGCTTGCTCATGTCTACGACCGCCAGGGCCGAAACCTGGAAGAACAGTTGATTGCCGAGGGGCTGGGTTTCCTGGTGGCAGTCGCGCCGAACGTTGAGTTGGTGGAGTGTCAGCAGGCGGCGGAACGCCAGGCGCGGCAAGCAAGGCTCGGGATCTGGAAGAAATCCCCTGTCACGCGAGCCGAGCAAATCAAGGCGCCCGGCTTTGCGTTGGTCAGCGGCCGTGTAGACAGCGTGCAACGCAATCGCGGCGGTATCTGGATCGAACTGCAAGGCGCGGTTGTCCTGCACATCGCTCCCAACCTGCAGCGCAATTTCGATGCGTCGATGTTGAAACGCCTGCAAGGCCGCACAGTCGAGGCGCGCGGTTGGGTCATCGATCGCTCTCGACGTGGAGCTACCAAGCAGGGGCAGGCGCGATGGATGTTGCCGCTGACCGATCCAGCAATGTTGCAGCCGGTGCTCTGAGAAAATAATTGTAGACATTTATTTGCTCGATTGTATGCATCAAGCCCGTGTGTTTCGCTGCTCTTGGCCCAAAGTCGTAGGGCAGGGCGCTTGACAGGAGTGACTGGTCAGTCTTGTAGGGACTTTGCGAGGCGCGTATCCTCGGCGGTCCGTCTGTCCAACACAGTAAAAAGCGGAATGCCCACATGTCTGATCTGAAAACTGCCGCTCTCGAATATCACGCTAATCCTCGTCCAGGAAAGCTGAGTGTCGAGCTCACCAAGGCCACCGCTACTGCCCGCGACTTGTCGCTGGCCTACAGCCCCGGCGTAGCCGAACCAGTGCGTGAAATCGCTCGCGACCCTGAGCTGGCCTACAAATACACCGGCAAGGGCAACCTGGTTGCAGTCATTTCCGATGGCACCGCGATTCTCGGCCTGGGTGACCTCGGCCCGCTGGCTTCCAAGCCAGTCATGGAAGGCAAGGGAGTCCTGTTCAAGCGCTTCGCCGGCATCGATGTGTTCGACATCGAAGTCGATTCCGAAAGCCCGCAAGCCTTCATCGACACCGTCAAGCGCATCTCCATCACCTTCGGCGGCATCAACCTGGAAGACATCAAGGCACCTGAGTGCTTCGAGATCGAGCGCGCCCTGATCGAACAGTGCGACATCCCGGTTTTCCACGATGACCAGCACGGTACTGCGATCGTGACCGCAGCCGGCATGATCAACGCCTTGGAAATCGCTGGCAAAACCCTGCCGGAAGCCAAGATCGTCTGCCTGGGCGCGGGCGCTGCGGCCATCTCCTGCATGAAATTGCTGGTGAGCATGGGCGCCAAGATCGAAAACATCTTCATGATCGACCGTACCGGCGTGATCCACTCCGGCCGTGACGACCTGAACCAATACAAGGCCGTGTTCGCCCACGCGACCGACAAGCGCTCCCTGGCGGACGCGCTGGACGGTGCGGACGTGTTCGTCGGCCTGTCGGGCCCGAACCTGCTGACTCCGGAAAACCTGCTGCGCATGGCGCCGAACCCAATCGTGTTTGCCTGCTCGAACCCGGACCCGGAGATCTCCCCAGAGCTCGCTCACGCGACTCGCAGCGACGTGATCATGGCCACCGGCCGTTCGGACTACCCGAACCAGGTCAACAACGTGCTGGGCTTCCCGTTCATCTTCCGTGGTGCTCTGGACGTTCGCGCCAAGCGCATCAACGAAGAAATGAAAGTCGCGGCCGCCAACGCCCTGCGCGAACTGGCCAAGCTGCCGGTGCCTCAGGAAGTGTGCGACGCCTACGGCGGCATCAAGCTGGAATTCGGTCGTGAGTACATCATCCCGAAACCCATGGACGCCCGCCTGATCACCCTGATCTCCGACGCCGTGGCCAAGGCCGCCATCGAGACGGGCGTGGCCACCCTGCCGTACCCGAAGAACTACCCGCTCAAGAGCGTGGATGACGTGTTCAACGGCTAAATCGTTGTAGCGCTTCAATAATAAAAAGCCCTGGCTCTGATGAGCCGGGGCTTTTTATTGGCCGCTGCTTTGTATGACCACCGCAAATCCTCTGTGGGAGCGAGCTCGCTCGCGATGACGATTTTTAATTAACCCGAGGTCTCCCAAGCCCAGCGCTTGAACCCCAATCCAACCCCTGTGGCGAGGGAGCTTGCTCCCGCTCGGCTGCGCAGCAGTCGCAAGCCGGGCAATGCGGTCGGTCTATAAACATGCAGGGCCTGCTGCGCAGGCCAGCGGGAGCAAGCTCCCTCACCACGGGGTTTTGGGTTGCCTGGGCTGCCGCCATCGCGAGCAAGCTCGCTCCCACATTGGTTCGGTGTTGGGCATTGATTGTGCGACCGCTACAAATCCCCCTGTGGGAGCGAGCTTGCTCGCGATGACGATCTTCAATTCACCCCAGGCCTCTCAGCCCAACGCTCAAGTCTCAATCCAACCCTGTGGCGAGGGAGCTTGCTCCCGCTCGGCTGCGCAGCCGTCGCAAACCGGGCAATGCGGTCGGTCTATAGGCATGCAGGGGCCTGCTGCGCAGGCCAGCGGGAGCAAGCTCCCTCGCCACGGGTTTTGGGTTGCCTGGGCCGCCGCCATCGCGAGCAAGCTCGGCTCCCACAGGGAGGTGGGGTCGGTCAGAACAAATCGATCGGCGCCGCCTCGTCTGCCGGCAACGGGCTGCCCGGCGCTACGCCGTTGCCCAGCTCGTTGACCGACGGCGGGGTGTCTTCGCTTTTGAACAGTTCGAAGTACGCACCCGGCGTACCTGGCGTGGCCGCGCGGCCGCTGACCGGGTCGACTCGCAGGCTGAGGATGCCTTCCGGTTCAGGCTGGGTGTGGGGCGGCTTGTCCTTGAGGGCGGCGCCCATGTAGCTCATCCAGATCGGCAGCGCCACGGTGCCACCGAACTCTCGCCGACCCAGGCTTTCGGGCTGGTCGAAACCGGTCCAGACGGTGGTCACGTAATCGGCGTTATAGCCGGAGAACCAGGCGTCCTTGGATTCGTTGGTGGTACCGGTCTTGCCCGCCAGGTCGGTGCGGCCCAAGGCGAGGGCTCGACGGCCGGTGCCGAGCTTGATCACGTCCTGCAGCATGCTGTTGAGAATGTAGGTGGTGCGTCCGTCAACGATGCGTTCGGCGATTGCCGGCGCTTGCGGTACGGCAGGGGCGGTGGTGGCTTCGCCGCCTGTTGCGTTCACCGTGAAGGTCTCAGTGGCAGGCGCGGCGACGCCGTTGCTGGCCTCCTCGCCCGTGGGGACCCGTGGCGGGTTGGCAAGGAACAGCGTTTCGCCGTTGCGGCTTTCTATCTTATCGATGATATACGGAGTGATCTTGTACCCGCCGTTGGCAAATGTGCTCCAGCCCGTGGCGATCTCCATCGGCGTCAGCGTCGCGGTGCCCAGGGCCAGGGACAGGTTGCGCGGCAAGTCCTGCTTGTTGAAGCCGAACTTGCTGATGTAGTCGATGGTGCGGTCTACGCCCAGGGCCTGCAGCAGGCGAATCGATACAAGGTTGCGGGACTTGTACAAGGCTTCGCGCAGGCGAATCGGGCCAAGGAAGGTATTGGTGTCGTTCTTGGGGCGCCAGACCTTGTCCAGGTACTCGTCGACAAACACGATCGGCGCGTCGTTCACCAGGCTGGCGGCGGTGTAGCCGTTATCCAGCGCGGCGCTGTAGACGAACGGCTTGAAGCTCGAGCCTGGCTGGCGCTTGGCCTGCAAGGCGCGGTTGTAATTGCTTTGCTCGAAGGCGAAGCCACCCACCAGCGAACGGATCGCGCCGTTTTGCGGGTCCAGGGACACCAGCGCGCCCTGGGCGGCCGGGATCTGGCTGAACTTGAGGGAATTGTCCGGCTGGCGCTGCACCCGGACCAGGTCGCCGACCTGCGCCACGTCCGATGGCTGGCGAGGGTTGGCGCCCATGCTGTTGGTATTGAGGAACGGACGGGCCCATTTCATCGTCTCCCAGGCCACGTGTTCTTCTGCCTCGCCACTGCGCGTCAGTACCTTGATGCCGTCCTTGTCCACCTGGGTGACGATCGCCGGCTCCAGGCTGCTGATGGTGCGTTGCTTGGTCAGCTCCTGGGCCCAGGCTTCCTTGGTCTTGCCCGGCAGGCGCGATTCAGGGCCCCGGTAGCCGTGGCGCTGGTCATAGGTCATCAAGCCTTCGTGCAGCGCGGTGTTGGCCATTTCCTGAAGATTGCTCGGCACCGTGGTGGTGACGCGGAAACCTTCGGTGTAGGCATCGCTGCCATAGCGACCGACCATTTCGGCGCGGGCCATCTCGGCGATGTACGGGGCGTTCACTTCTGGAGTCGGGACGTGGTAGCTGGCGTTCAGCGGCTCATTGACCGCGGCGGTGTAGTCCGCTTCGCTGATCTTGCCGAGCTTGTACATGCGCCCCAGGATCCAGTCGCGACGTTCCTTGCTGCGCGCCGGATTGGCCAGCGGATTGAAGCGCGACGGCGCCTTGGGCAGGCCGGCGATCATCGCCATCTGCGCCAGGCTCACATCGCGGATCGACTTGCCGTAATACACCTGGGCTGCCGCCTCGATGCCGTAGGCGCGGTTGCCCAGGTAAATCTTGTTCACGTACAGCTCGAGGATCTCGTCCTTGGTCAGCTGCCGCTCGATTTGCAGGGCGAGGAGGATCTCGGTGGTCTTGCGCGAGAAGCTGCGCTCGCTGGTCAGGAAGAAGTTCTTCGCCACCTGCATGGTGATGGTGCTGCCACCGGACTGGATGTGGCCGCTCTTGATCAGCTGGCTGGCGGCGCGCATCAGGCTGCCGGGATCGACGCCGTAGTGGTTGGCGAAATTGTCGTCTTCAGCACTTAGTAACGCATTGATGAAATTGGGCGGAATGTCGGCGAAACGGATCGGCGTACGGCGCATTTCGCCAAATTCGGCGATCAACTTGTTGTCGCTGCTGTACACCCGCAGGGGAATCTGCAACTGAATACTTCTCAGCGCCTCCACGGACGGCAATCCCGGACTAAGGTAAAGAAACGCACCGCTCAGGCCCAAGAGCAGTCCGCAGAAAACGGCGACGATGGACCATCCGAAAAATTTCAGCAGACGAATCAAGGCTTTTGGATATCCAGGCAAAGAATGAAAAGGCGCCAGGTGCAGGGAAGAACCCGTGCTTGCAACAAAGCGAAAAAAAACGCTGGGCATTATAAGCATTTTTTTTCGTCGGGAACGCCATCCGGACGTTCGTCGGACCGGGGGGATTGAACGCAACGCTTATTAGAGAGTCCGTAACTCACGGATAGTCATAGGGAATTGGTAGTGCTACGACTCTTCAATAAAAAAGCCCATGCGCTTCTGGGAATCGACATCAGCTCGACGTCGGTGAAGCTGCTCGAATTGAGTCGCCAGGGTGATCGTTATCGCGTCGAGTCGTATGCGGTCGAGCCTCTGCCGGCCAATGCCGTGATCGAAAAGAACATTGCCGAGCTCGAAGGCGTGGGGCAGGCGCTGTCGCGGGTGCTCGCCAAGGCCAGGACGCCCTTGCGCAACGTGGCGGTGGCCGTCGCGGGTTCGGCGGTCATCACCAAGACCATCGAGATGGATGCCGGGCTGTCCGATGACGAAATGGAAAACCAGCTCAAGATCGAAGCCGACCAGTACATTCCTTACCCCCTGGATGAGGTAGCGATCGATTTCGAAGTTATTGGCGTTTCGCCCCGCAGCACCGAGCGGGTCGAGGTGCTGCTGGCCGCGTGTCGCAAGGAAAATGTCGAGGTCCGCGAGGCCGCGCTGGCGCTCGCTGGGTTGACGGCCCGCGTGGTCGACGTGGAGGCCTACGCGCTGGAGCGTGCCTTTGGTCTGCTCGCGACCCAGTTGGCGGCGACTCAGGAGCGGTTGACGGTGGCGGTCGTCGACATCGGTGCCACGATGACCACCCTCAGCGTGTTGCACAACGGGCGCATCATCTATACCCGCGAGCAGTTGTTCGGTGGCCGCCAACTGACCGAGGAAATCCAGCGCCGCTACGGCCTGACGCCGGAGCAGGCCGGCCTGGCAAAAAAGCAGGGAGGGTTGCCGGACGACTATCTCAGCGAGGTGCTGCAGCCGTTTCGCGAAGCATTGGTCCAGCAGGTATCGCGCTCGCTGCAATTTTTCTTTGCCTCCGGCCAGTACAGCGCGGTCGATCACATCCTGTTGGCCGGCGGCACGGCTTCGGTGGCGGGGCTGGATCGGCTGATCGAGCAGCGCCTGGGCACACCCACCCAGGTGGCCAATCCGTTCGCCAACATGGCCCTGAGCAGCAAGGTCAACGCGGGCGCCCTGGCCAGTGACGCGCCGGCGCTGATGATCGCCTGCGGGTTGGCCCTCAGGAGTTTCGACTGATGGCGCGGATCAACCTTCTACCCTGGCGCGAAGAGCTGCGCGAAGAGCGCCGCAAACGCTTTCTGCTGGCATTGGTCGGCGCGCTGGTCGGTGCGGTGGGCCTGACCTTGATCGCGGTGCAATATCTGAACAGTGCCATCGACTATCAAACAGCGCGCAACAGCCACCTGCGCGAGCAGATTGCCGTCCTGGACGAGCGCATCGAGCAGATCAGCGAATTGAAGGCACGGCGGCAACAATTGCTGGAGCGCATGCGCATCATCCAGGACCTGCAGGGCAATAGGCCGGTCAGCGCGCGGATTTTCGATCAGTTGGCGCGGACCCTGCCCGACGGTGTGTATTTCACTGACGTCAAGATGGAAGAGGGCACCTTGTCCATCACAGGGGCCGCGGAGTCGAACAACCGCGTCTCTGACCTGATGCGCAACCTGGACTCATCGGACTTGTTCGATGCTCCGAGCCTGACGGAAGTGAAGGCTACTACCGCGGGCCAGCTCGACCAGGCGAACGTCTTTCAGCTGACGGTTCGCCAGACCCGCCCGGCCGATGCGGAGGACGCCCAATGAAGCCTGGAGAATGGCTGGACGCACTGCGCAAGATCGACCTCAGCGACTTGGACACCAACAATATTGGTTCGTGGCCGGCACCGATCAAATGGCTGGCTGGCATTGTGCTAGTGATACTGATTCTGGGGCTGGGCTATAACTTCGCCTTGAGTGACCTGCAGACTCAGTTGCAGCAAGTGCAGGAAGAGGAGAACACCCTCAAGGCGCAATTTGCGGGCAAGGCTCACATGGCGGCGAACCTGGAGCGCTACACCGAGCAGATGAAGCAGATGGAGACCTCGTTCGGCGTGTTGTTGCGGCAGTTGCCCAGCGACACCGAAGTGCCAGGCCTGTTGGAAGACATCACCCGCACCGGCCTGGGCAGTGGCCTGGAGTTCGAGGAAATCAAACTGCTGCCGGAAGTCACCCAGCCGTTCTACATCGAGCTGCCGATCCAGATCACCGTGACGGGCGGCTACCATGACCTGGCGACATTCGTCAGCGGCGTGGCCGGGTTGCCGCGAATCGTGACTCTGCACGACTTCGAGATCGCCCCGATGGAGCCCGAGGAGGGGACGAAGCTGCGCATGAGCATCCAGGCCAAGACCTACCGGTACAACGAGCAGGAGGCGCAGCCATGATGTCGGCCTGGCGTGTGAGCCTGCTGGCCGGGTTGGTCGCGTTGGCCGGCTGTAACAGCGACGACGGCTTCAGTGACCTGGATGCCTACATGAACGAGGTGCGCCTGCGCCCACCTGGCAAGATCGAGCCAACGCCGACCTTCAAGCCCAACGAAACCTTCACCTACAGCGCCGCGAACCTGCGCAGCCCTTTCTCCAGGCAAGTGCGCATGGACCAGGCGGGTCGGCCGCAGGGCTCGCGCAACGTGCGGCCCGATCCCAACCGGGTCAAGCAGTACCTGGAAGGCTTTAATATCGAGCAGTTCGAGATGGTCGGGACGATCTCCAATGCCAGTGGTTCCTTTGCACTGGTACGAGGCGCGGGCGGCGTACATCGGCTGAAGGTGGGGGACTACCTGGGACGCAATGATGGGCGGGTCGTCGCGATCAGCGCCACGCAGGTCGATGTGGTCGAAATCGTTCCCGATGGCGAGGGCGCCTGGCTGGAGCGGCCGCGGACCATTCCTTTGAAAGAGCACTCATAGTGGAATTCGAACAATGAACAGGATTTTTCCAGCCCTCGGTATTTCGCTATGGATAGCGCTGTTGTCACCGATGGTACAGGGGGCCAGCCTGAAGACGCTCGATGTCGCGGCGTTGCCGGGGGACCGTGTCGAACTGAAGCTCAGCTTCGATGGTCCGCCGCCCCCACCCCGGGGCTATACCACCGAACAACCGGCGCGAATCGCGCTGGACCTGCCCGGCGTGACCAATCGATTGGCCAGCAAAAGCCATGACCTGGGCGGCGGCAACGCACGCAGCGCCACCGTGGTCGAGGCGGGGGACCGCACGCGGCTGATCATCGGCCTTACCCAGCTGGCGCCCTATGACACGCGGATCGAGGGCAACAACCTCTTCGTAGTGGTTGGCAAGGGCGCGACCGCCAGGGCCGCGGCGCAGGCACCGCGCCCTGCCGGAGCCGTACCGTCCCTCACCAGGGCCAGCGCTCCGGCAGGCAAGGCCATCCGGGGCGTGGACTTCCAGCGCGGGACTCAAGGGGAAGGCAATGTGGTCATTGACTTGTCCGACCCTTCCATTGCGCCCGATATCCAGGAGCGCGAAGGCAGGATCATCCTCGACTTCCCCAGGACCCAGTTGCCCGAACCCCTGCGGGTGCGCCTGGACGTCAAGGATTTCGCCACCCCGGTGCAGTTCGTCAATGCCAGCGCGGGTTCCGACCGCGCCACCATCAGCATCGAACCCAGCGGCACCTTCGACTACTCGACCTACCAGACCGACAACAAGCTGACCGTGAGCGTCCGGCCAATGACGGTCGAAGACTTGCAGAAACGCAACAGCGACCGCGCCGCCTACAACGGGGAAAAGCTGTCACTCAACTTCCAGGACATTGAAGTGCGCTCGGTGCTGCAGTTGATCGCCGACTTCACCAACCTGAACCTGGTGGCCAGCGACACCGTGCAAGGCGGTATCACCCTGCGGTTGCAGAACGTGCCGTGGGACCAGGCGCTGGACCTCGTGCTCAAGACCAAGGGGCTCGACAAGCGCAAGGTCGGTAATGTCCTGTTGGTGGCGCCCGCCGACGAGATTGCGGCACGCGAGCGCCAGGAGCTTGAATCCCAGAAGCAGATTGCCGACCTGGCACCGCTGCGGCGTGAGCTGCTGCAGGTCAACTATGCCAAGGCCGCCGACATCGCCAAGTTGTTCCAGTCGGTCACCAGTGCCGAGGCGAAGGCCGACGAGCGGGGCACGATCACGGTCGATGAACGCACCAACAACATCATCGCCTACCAGACCCAGGACCGGCTCGACGAGCTGCGCCGGATCGTCGCGCAACTGGACATACCCGTGCGTCAAGTGATGATCGAGGCGCGAATCGTCGAGGCCAACGTCGATTACGACAAGAGCCTGGGCGTGCGCTGGGGGGGCTCGATACAGAACAAGGGCAACTGGAATTCTTCCGGCGTCACCACGGGAGACTCCACGACCATCGGCACGCCGGGCAGTACCGGCACCAACCAACCGTTCGTCGACCTCGGGGCTTCAGGCAACACCTCCGGGATTGGTATCGCGTTCATCACGGACAACGTGCTGCTGGACCTGGAACTGACCGCCATGGAAAAAACCGGCAACGGTGAAATCGTTTCCCAGCCCAAGGTGGTGACCTCCGACAAGGAGACCGCGAAAATCCTCAAGGGCACGGAAATTCCCTACCAGGAAGCCAGCTCCAGCGGCGCCACCTCGGTGTCGTTCAAGGAAGCATCGTTGTCGCTGGAGGTCACGCCGCAGATCACCCCGGACAACCGCATCATCATGGAGGTCAAGGTCACCAAGGATGAGCCGGATTATCTGAACAAAGTGCAGGATGTCCCGCCGATCAAGAAAAATGAGGTCAACGCCAAGGTGCTGGTCAATGACGGCGAGACCATTGTTATTGGTGGCGTTTTCTCAAATACTCAGAGCAAGGTTGTAGATAAGGTGCCATTTCTTGGCGATGTGCCGTATCTTGGCCGCCTTTTCCGGCGTGATGTGGTCTCGGAGAAAAAATCCGAGCTGCTGGTGTTTCTCACTCCGCGTATCATGAACAACCAGGCGATTGCTGTGAGTCGTTGATTCTGTGCGAAATTTGATTCTTGTTGGGCCGATGGGGGCTGGAAAAAGCACCATCGGTCGTTTGCTGGCCAAAGAGCTGCGCCTGCCATTCAAAGATTCCGACAAGGAAATTGAATTGCGCACGGGTGCCAATATCCCATGGATCTTCGATAAGGAAGGCGAGCCGGGCTTTCGGGACCGCGAGCAGGCGATGATTGCCGAGCTGTGCGATTTTGAAGGCGTGGTGCTGGCCACCGGCGGCGGCGCGGTCATGCGCGAAGCCAATCGTCGGGCGCTGCATGCCGGAGGGCGAGTGGTCTATCTGCATGCTTCCGTCGAACAGCAGGTTGGCCGTACCGCCCGCGATCGCAACCGGCCGCTGCTGCGTACGGCCGACCCGGCCAAGACCTTACGGGACCTGCTGGAAGTGCGTGACCCTCTGTATCGGGAAATCGCCGACCTGGTCATCGAAACCGACGAGCGGCCGCCACGGATGGTGGTACTGGAAATCCTCGATCGCCTGCAACAATTGCCCCCCCGTTAATGCGCGGCGCGAAATGCGCTATCCTCGGCGTCCCGCCTTGGCCCGTCTGGGGCGTGGCGGATGGCCATTAACTGGCGCCACAGCGGGCACCGTGTAATTTCGTCAATGCAGGCAGGACGCCTGATTTCATCTTCACTGTGGGGACACATGCAGACACTTAAGGTCGACCTGGGCGAGCGCAGCTACCCGATTCATATTGGCGAAGGCTTGCTGGACCAGCCCGAATTGCTGGCGCCGCACATCGCCGGGCGGCAAGTCGCGATCATCTCCAACGAAACCGTCGGCCCTTTGTATCTGGAACGCCTGGCACGCAGTCTGTCTGCCTATTCGGTCATTTCCGTAGTGTTGCCCGACGGCGAGGCCTTCAAGAACTGGGAAACCCTGCAACTGATTTTCGACGGCCTGCTGACTGCCCGGCATGACCGCCGCACCACCGTGGTTGCCTTGGGTGGCGGTGTGATCGGCGACATGGCCGGTTTTGCGGCGGCTTGCTATCAGCGCGGTGTCGATTTCATCCAGATCCCCACTACGCTGCTTTCCCAGGTCGACTCGTCGGTAGGTGGCAAGACCGGCATCAATCATCCGCTGGGCAAGAACATGGTGGGCGCGTTCTACCAGCCCAACGTGGTGCTGATCGACACGGCAACGCTCAAGACCCTGCCGCCCCGTGAGTTGTCCGCGGGCTTGGCCGAGGTCATCAAGTACGGACTGATCTGCGACGAGCCTTTCCTCGGCTGGCTCGAAGACAACGTCGACCGCCTGCGCGCGCTGGACCAGGCGGCGCTGACTTACGCCATCGAGCGCTCCTGTGCCGCCAAGGCCGCGGTGGTCGGCGCCGATGAACGTGAATCGGGCGTGCGCGCCACGCTGAACCTGGGCCACACCTTCGGCCATGCCATTGAAACCCACATGGGCTATGGCGTCTGGCTGCATGGCGAGGCGGTTGCCGCGGGTACGGTCATGGCCCTGGAAATGTCCATGCGCCTGGGCTGGATCAGCGAGCAGGAGCGTGATCGTGGGATCCGTCTGTTCCAGCGTGCCGGGCTGCCGGTGGTGCCGCCCGAGGAAATGAGCGAGGCGGATTTCCTTGAACACATGGCAATCGACAAGAAAGTGATCGACGGTCGTCTGCGTCTGGTGCTGCTGCGCCGCATGGGCGAAGCGGTGGTGACCGACGATTATCCGAAAGAGGTTCTACAGGCCACGCTGGGAGCGGACTACCGCGCCCTGGCTCAGCTTAAAGGTTAAAAAGATTCCGATGACTAGTTTGCATGCCGACGAGGCTTTCCTCGGCCATTTCCAGTTGAGTCACGACCCTTTCGCCCCACGGGTCCCGGGTTTCAAATTCTTTCCCGCCCAGCGCAAGCCGGTGCTGGGCCAGTTGCATCACCTGGCGCGCTACAGCCAGTTGCTGTTGGTCGTCACCGGCCCCCAGGGCAGCGGCAAGACCTTGCTGCGCCAGGCCCTGGTGGCCAGCACCAACAAACAGTCGGTGCAAAGCGTCGTGATATCGGCCCGTGGCGCCGGCGACGCAGCTGGCGTGCTGCGTCAGGTCGCCCAGGCACTGAATGTCGAGCAGGCGGAAATCGGCGCGATTCTCGGCCAGATCGTGCAACTGGCGTTGACGGGGCAGGAAGTCTATCTGCTGGTGGACGATGCCGAGCAACTCGACGAATCCGCCCTGGAAGCCCTGTTGGCCCTGGCTGCCGGCGCGCCGGAGGGTCGTCCTCATGTGTTCCTGTTTGGCGAGTCGTCGTTGATCGCTGACCTCGAGCAACTGGACCTTGAGGAAGAGCGTTTCCACGTTATCGAACTGGCGCCCTACACCGAGGAAGAAACCCGTGAATATCTGGCCCAGCGTCTCGAAGGCGCCGGCCGGGGTATCGAACTTTTCACCGCGGATCAGATCTCTGAGATTCACGAAAGCTCCGACGGCTGGCCAGGGAATATCAACCAGGTAGCCCGAGATGCTCTGATCGAAATCATGATCGCCAGCCGCTCAGCGGTGAAGCGTCCAAGTATGGGGTTCAACATGCCGAAGAAACACGTATTGGCGATTTCCGCCGTGGTCGTGGTCGCGGTGGCTGCCGCCTGGCTGATGCCGGGTCGCAGCAAAGCACCGACCACCGGCGCACCTGCCAACGAACAGGCACAGCTGCCTCTCGGTCAGGGGACGCCACAACCCAACGGCGGCGCACCGGCGGTGGAATTCGCCGGCAACACCCAGCCAATGCCGCTGCCGTTGGTCGGCCAGTCGCAACCGGTCATGCGCGGTCCGTTGGCTGAAGCCGCCGGTGGAATCACCGAGGGTGACGACGGAGCGCCGCCTCCGATCGAAGACACCAGCGACGTGCCACCTACTGTGACCACCACCGCGCCGCCTGCGGGCGTACCGGCCGGCCCTGCGCCGACGCCATCGCCGGCTCCGGCCGCCAAGCCGACCCCTGCGCCTACTCAGGTCGCCACCGCCAAGCCCGCTCCTGCACCTGCGCCAGCGGCCAAACCGGCGGCGCCAGCACCCGCGGCCAAGCCTGCTGCCCCGGCCAAGGCCGCGGGCGGTAGCTGGTACGCCGGCCAGGCTCCGGGCAACTATGTGGTGCAGATCCTCGGCACCAGCTCTGAAACCGCCGCGCAGAACTTCGTCAAGGAGCAAGGCGGCGAGTACCGTTATTTCAAGAAAGTACTCAATGGCAAGCCGCTGTATGTCATCACTTACGGCAGCTTTGCCAACCGTGACGCAGCCGTTTCCGCCATCAAGGCCTTGCCAGCGAAGGTTCAGGCTGGTAAACCTTGGCCTCGCACTGTCGCCAGCGTCCAACAGGAACTGGCAGCAACTCGCTGATGATTCGGCGGCCTTACCCAGGCCGCCTCTCCCGGCAACCTCAAAATTTCCGCAAGGGCGGGCGGCCTTTCAGGCCGCGCGCCTTGTGGTGTCTGCGTCACAGTAGTGTTTGAGTCGTAGCGGTCGAACCCAAAAAAGTTTTGACTAGCACAGCATATAGCTTTAAACCTTTCACAAATGCGACATGGATTTGCGACAGTTCGTCGTCAAATTTGTGGGCCTCTGTGTCGGTGTGTACAATGACCTCCCTTTTGCCCCCGCAAAGCTGGCGTACGTTCGGCGCGGTATGCAACTGGTTGAATTGAAAAGAAATTTGCCTCGCTAAGAGGCAGCCTGGTGAGAAAGTGTCTATGAAAGCAGGTCTGTACCAACCAGATGAATTCAAGGATAACTGCGGTTTCGGCCTGATAGCCCATATGCAGGGCGAGCCCAGTCATACCCTTTTGCAAACGGCCATTGAGGCCCTGACCTGCATGACCCACCGTGGTGGGATCAACGCCGACGGCAAGACCGGTGACGGTTGTGGCTTGCTGATTCAAAAGCCAGACGAGTTCCTGCGTGCCATTGCCCAGGAAACGTTTGGTGTGACCCTGCCCAAGCAGTACGCCGTGGGCATGGTGTTTTTCAATCAGGACCCGGTCAAGGCCCAGGCCGCTCGCGAGAACATGAACCGCGAGATCCTGGCCGCCGGCCTGCAGCTCGTCGGCTGGCGCAAAGTGCCGATCGACACCAGCGTCCTCGGCCGCCTGGCCCTCGAGCGCCTGCCGCTGATCGAACAGGTGTTCATTGCCGGTGAAGGCCTGAGCGACCAGGAAATGGCGATCAAGCTGTTCAGCTCCCGTCGTCGTTCGTCCGTGGCCAACGCCGCCGACACCGATCACTACATCTGCAGCTTTTCCCACAAGACCATTATCTATAAAGGCCTGATGATGCCGGCGGACCTCACCGCCTTCTATCCGGACCTGAGCGACGAGCGCCTGAAAACCGCGATCTGCGTGTTTCACCAGCGCTTCTCCACCAACACCCTGCCGAAATGGCCACTGGCCCAGCCATTCCGCTTCCTCGCCCACAACGGCGAGATCAACACCATCACCGGCAACCGCAACTGGGCCCTGGCCCGTCGCACCAAGTTCGCCAACGATTTGATGCCGGACCTCGAAGAGCTTGGCCCGCTGGTCAACCGCGTCGGTTCGGACTCCTCGAGCATGGACAACATGCTGGAGCTGATGGTCACCGGCGGCATCGACCTGTTCCGTGGCGTGCGCATGCTCGTGCCGCCTGCCTGGCAGAACGTCGAGACCATGGACCCGGACTTGCGGGCCTTCTACGAATACAACTCCATGCACATGGAGCCGTGGGACGGCCCGGCCGGTATCGTCATGACCGACGGTCGCTATGCGGTGTGCCTGCTGGACCGTAACGGCCTGCGCCCGGCGCGCTGGGTCACCACGACCAATGGTTTCATCACCCTGGCCTCGGAAATCGGTGTCTGGAACTACCAGCCCGAAGACGTCATCGCCAAAGGCCGCGTAGGCCCTGGGCAGATCTTTGCCGTGGACACCGAGACCGGCCAGATCCTCGACACCGACGCCATCGACAACCGTCTCAAGTCCCGTCATCCATACAAGCAATGGCTGCGCAAGAATGCCCTGCGCATTCAGGCGACCATGGAAGACAACGACCACGGTTCGGCCTTTTATGACGTCGACCAGCTCAAGCAGTACATGAAGATGTACCAGGTGACGTTCGAAGAACGTGACCAGGTGCTTCGTCCGCTGGGCGAGCAGGGCTACGAAGCGGTCGGCTCCATGGGCGACGACACGCCGATGGCGGTACTGTCCCAGCGCGTGCGCACGCCGTACGACTACTTCCGCCAGCAGTTCGCCCAGGTGACCAACCCGCCGATCGACCCGCTGCGCGAAGCGATCGTGATGTCCCTGGAAATCTGCCTGGGCGCCGAGCGCAACATTTTCCAGGAATCGCCAGAGCATGCCTCCCGAGTGATCCTCAGCTCGCCGGTCATTTCGCCGGCCAAGTGGCGCTCGTTGACCAACCTCGAACGCCCTGGCTTCGAGCGTCAGGTCATCGACCTGAACTATGACGAAAGCGTCGGCCTGGAAGCAGCGATCCGCAACATCGCCGACCAGGCTGAAGAAGCCGCGCGCGCCGGCCGTACCCAGATTGTGCTGACCGACCGTCACATCGCCCCGGGCAAGCTGCCGATCCACGCCTCCCTGGCCACTGGCGCGGTGCACCATCGCCTGACCGAGAAAGGCCTGCGCTGCGATTCCAACATTCTGGTGGAAACCGCTACCGCACGTGACCCGCATCACTTTGCGGTGCTGATCGGCTTCGGCGCTTCGGCGGTCTATCCGTTCCTGGCCTACGAAGTGCTGGGCGACCTGATCCGTACCGGTGAAGTGCTGGGCGACCTCTACGAGGTGTTCAAGAACTACCGCAAAGGCATCACCAAGGGCCTGCTCAAGATCCTGTCGAAGATGGGCATCTCGACCATCGCTTCGTACCGTGGCGCGCAATTGTTCGAGGCCATCGGTCTCTCGGAAGAAGTTTGCGAGCTGAGCTTCCGTGGCGTACCGAGCCGCATCAAGGGTGCGCGTTTCGTCGATATCGAAGCCGAGCAGAAAGCCCTGGCGGCCGAAGCCTGGAGCCCGCGCAAGCCGATCCAGCAAGGCGGCCTGTTGAAGTTCGTCCACGGTGGCGAATACCACGCCTACAACCCGGACGTGGTCAACACCCTGCAAGCGGCCGTGCAACAAGGCGACTACAGCAAGTTCAAGGAATACACCGCGCTGGTGGACAACCGTCCGGTGTCGATGATCCGCGACCTGCTCAAGGTCAAGACCCTCGACACGCCGCTGGACATCAGTGAAGTGGAACCGCTGGAATCGGTGCTCAAGCGCTTCGATTCGGCCGGTATCTCCCTGGGCGCGTTGTCCCCGGAAGCCCACGAAGCCCTGGCCGAAGCCATGAACCGCCTCGGTGCGCGTTCCAACTCCGGTGAAGGTGGTGAAGACCCGGCGCGCTACGGCACCATCAAGAGTTCGAAAATCAAGCAAGTGGCGACCGGCCGCTTCGGCGTGACGCCGGAATACCTGGTCAACGCCGAAGTGCTGCAGATCAAGGTTGCCCAAGGCGCCAAGCCCGGCGAAGGCGGCCAACTGCCTGGTGGCAAGGTCAACGGCCTTATCGCCAAGCTGCGTTATGCGGTGCCTGGCGTGACCCTGATCTCGCCACCGCCGCACCATGACATCTACTCGATCGAAGACTTGTCGCAACTGATCTTCGACCTCAAGCAGGTGAACCCGAAGGCCCTGGTGTCGGTGAAACTGGTGGCGGAAGCGGGCGTAGGCACCATTGCCGCCGGCGTGGCGAAAGCCTATGCCGACCTGATCACCATCTCCGGCTATGACGGCGGCACCGGCGCATCGCCGCTGACCTCGATCAAGTACGCCGGCGCACCGTGGGAATTGGGCCTGGCCGAAACCCACCAGACTCTGCGCGGCAACGATTTGCGCGGCAAGGTCCGGGTGCAGACCGACGGTGGCCTGAAGACCGGCCTGGACGTGATCAAGGCCGCCATCCTCGGCGCCGAGAGCTTCGGCTTCGGCACCGCGCCGATGATCGCCCTGGGCTGCAAATACCTGCGCATCTGCCACCTGAACAACTGCGCCACCGGCGTGGCGACCCAGAACGACAAGCTGCGCAAGGACCACTACATCGGTACCGTCGACATGGTGGTGAATTTCTTCACCTACGTGGCCGAAGAGACCCGCGAGTGGCTGGCAAAGCTGGGCGTACGCTCGCTGGAAGAGCTGATCGGCCGTACCGATCTGCTGGAAGTGATCGAGGGCCAGACCGCCAAGCAGCATCACTTGGACCTGACCCCGTTGCTGGGCAGTGATCTGATTCCGGCGGACAAGCCACAGTTTTGCCATGTCGATCGCAACCCGCCGTTCGACAAGGGCGAGCTGGCCGAGAAGATGGTCGACATGGCCGCTGCGGCGATCAACGACCTGAGCGGTGCCGAATTCGAACTGGACATCTGCAACTGCGACCGTTCCATCGGCGCGCGGATCTCCGGGGAAATCGCTCGCAAACACGGCAACCAGGGCATGGCCCATGCGCCGATCACCTTCCGCTTCACGGGCACGGCCGGGCAAAGCTTCGGCGTCTGGAACGCTGGCGGCCTGAACATGTACCTGGAAGGTGATGCAAACGACTACGTGGGCAAGGGCATGACCGGTGGCAAGCTGGTCATCGTTCCGCCCAAGGGCAGCGTCTACAAGACCCAGGACAGTGCGATCATCGGCAACACCTGCCTGTACGGCGCCACGGGCGGCAAGTTGTTTGCCGCCGGCACCGCAGGCGAGCGTTTCGCCGTGCGTAACTCCGGCGCCCACACCGTGGTGGAAGGCACCGGGGATCACTGCTGCGAGTACATGACCGGTGGTTTCGTCTGCGTATTGGGCAAGACCGGTTACAACTTCGGTTCTGGCATGACCGGCGGTTTCGCCTACGTGCTTGACCAGGACAACACGTTCGTTGACCGGGTCAACCACGAACTGGTGGAAATCCAGCGCATCAGCGGCGAGGCGATGGAAGCCTACCGTAGCCACCTGCAACGCGTGCTGAACGAGTACGTCGAGGAAACCAACAGCGAGTGGGGTCGTGAACTCGCCGAGAACCTCGATGACTACGTGCGTCGTTTCTGGCTGGTCAAGCCGAAGGCGGCCAACCTGAAATCGTTGCTTTCCAGCACCCGTGCCAACCCGCAGTGATATGCGCCTGAAGAGTTTGATGAGGTTTTAACAATGGCTGAACGTCTGAATAACGACTTCCAGTTCATCGATGTCGGGCGCAAGGATCCGAAGAAGAAACTGTTGCGTCAACGCAAGAAAGAGTTCGTGGAAATCTACGAGCCTTTCAAACCCCAGCAGTCGGCCGACCAGGCCCACCGTTGCCTGGGTTGTGGTAACCCGTACTGCGAATGGAAGTGCCCGGTGCACAACTTCATTCCCAACTGGCTGAAGTTGGTGGCTGAGGGCAACATCCTCCAGGCCGCCGAGCTGTCCCACCAGACCAACACCCTGCCGGAAGTCTGCGGCCGGGTGTGCCCGCAGGATCGTCTGTGCGAAGGTGCCTGCACCCTCAACGACGGTTTCGGCGCGGTGACCATTGGTTCGGTGGAGAAGTACATCACTGATACCGCGTTCGCCATGGGCTGGCGCCCGGACATGTCCAAGGTCAAGCCGACCGGCAAGCGCGTGGCGATCATCGGCGCGGGCCCGGCGGGCCTTGGCTGTGCCGACGTGTTGGTACGTGGCGGCGTGACCCCGGTGGTGTTCGACAAAAACCCCGAAATTGGTGGCCTGCTGACCTTCGGCATCCCCGAGTTCAAGCTGGAAAAGACCGTGCTGAGCAATCGTCGCGAAGTCTTCACCGGCATGGGCATCGAGTTCCGCCTGAACACCGAGGTGGGCAAGGACGTGACCATGGAGCAACTGCTCGAAGAGTACGATGCGGTCTTCATGGGCATGGGCACCTACACCTACATGAAGGGCGGTTTTGCCGGTGAGGACCTGCCGGGCGTCTACGACGCGCTGGACTTCCTGATCGCCAACGTCAACCGCAACCTGGGCTTTGAAAAGTCGCCGGAAGATTTCGTCGACATGAAGGGCAAGAAGGTCGTGGTGCTCGGCGGTGGCGACACGGCGATGGACTGCAACCGCACGTCGATTCGCCAGGGCGCCAAGTCGGTGACCTGCGCCTATCGTCGTGACGAAGCGAACATGCCAGGCTCGCGCAAAGAGGTGAAGAACGCCAAGGAAGAAGGCGTGAAGTTCCTCTACAACCGCCAGCCGATCGCCATTGTCGGTGAGGACAAGGTCGAAGGCGTGAAGGTGGTCGAGACCCGTCTCGGCGAGCCGGACGCCCGCGGTCGCCGCAGCCCCGAGCCGATCCCCGGTTCCGAAGAGATCATCCCGGCGGACGCCGTGGTCATCGCCTTCGGCTTCCGCCCGAGCCCGGCGCCATGGTTCGAGCAGTTCAGTATCCAGACCGACAGCCAGGGCCGCGTCGTTGCCCCGGAGCAGGGTCAGTACAAGCACCAGACCAGCAACCCGAAGATCTTCGCCGGTGGCGACATGGTCCGGGGTTCCGACCTGGTGGTGACGGCGATCTTCGAAGGCCGCAATGCGGCGGAAGGGATCCTGGATTACCTGCAAGTCTGAGCCGCGTCCAGACCTGAAATGGGGTAACCCTGTAGGAGCGAGCTTGCTCGCGATGGCGGTAGATCAGTCGCCAGATGCGTTGGCTGACATGCCGCCATCGCGAGCAAGTCGGGGCGCCGAATCGTCGCTCCCACAGTTGTTTGTGGTGTTTTGGAAGACTGCGTTGCACCGCGACAAATTGCCCCGATAGATAAAAGGCACGGCTCTTGCCGTGCCTTTTACGTCGCGCTCTGAGAAAATGCCCGCACTTTTTTTCCGGATGCCGACATGACTGCCCTGAAGAACGACCGCTTCCTTCGCGCCCTGCTCAAGCAACCCGTAGACGTCACCCCTGTGTGGATGATGCGTCAGGCCGGTCGCTATTTGCCGGAGTACCGCGCCAGCCGCGCCAAGGCCGGTGACTTCATGAGCCTGTGCATGAATCCGCAGTTCGCCTGCGAAGTCACGATGCAGCCGCTGGACCGCTACCCGCAACTGGACGCGGCGATCCTGTTTTCCGACATCCTCACCATCCCCGACGCCATGGGCCAAGGCCTGTACTTTGAAACCGGCGAAGGCCCGCGCTTCAAGAAAGTCGTCAGAACCCTGGCCGACATCGAGGCCCTGCCGATCCCCGATCCGCAGAAGGACCTGGGCTACGTCATGGACGCGGTCAGCACCATCCGCCGTGAACTCAACGGTCGCGTCCCGTTGATCGGCTTTTCGGGCAGCCCTTGGACGCTGGCGACGTACATGGTCGAAGGCGGCTCGTCGAAGGATTTCCGCAAGACCAAGGCGATGCTCTACGACAATCCGCTAGCCATGCATCTGCTGTTGGACAAGCTGGCGCAGTCGGTCACGTCGTACCTCAACGGCCAGATCATGGCCGGTGCCCAGGCGGTGCAGATCTTCGATACGTGGGGCGGCAACCTGTCGGCGGCGGCGTACCAGGAGTTCTCCCTGGCCTACATGCGCAAGATCGTCAGCGGCCTTATCCGCGAGCACGAAGGTCGCAAGGTCCCGGTGATCCTGTTCACCAAGAATGGTGGGCTGTGGTTGGAGAGTATCGCCGATGCCGGCGCCGATGCCTTGGGCCTGGACTGGACCTGCGACATCGGCAACGCCCGCCAGCGTGTCGGTCACAAGGTCGCGCTGCAAGGCAACATGGACCCGACCGTGCTGTATGCCAAGCCTGAAGCCATCCGTGCCGAAGTCGGACGCATCCTCGCCAGCTATGGCAAGGGCAGTGGCCATGTGTTCAATCTCGGCCACGGCATCACGCCGGAAGTCGACCCGGAACACGCCGGCGCCTTCCTGCGCGCGGTGCATGAGTTGTCGGGCCAATATCACGACTGATTTCAGCCCTGTCCTACCCGCCTGTCCGGCCCCTACCGGACGGGCTTTTTTATGTCTGGCTGTTTATGTGTTGCTCGCTTCACTAGTCAATTGTTTGGATTGGATGGAAGCGTTTGCCTTTTTGTTTGGTGACTATTTTTATTTGTAAGAAACGTCTTTAGTTGTGGAGAGATAAAGAGATTCAGAGATCCTTCCTTCTATCTTGGGTGATTTGTCCTACATAGGGATGCTCGAACTTTCTATAAGGTTCCGCTCGGTTGAAAGAGCAGGAGCTGATAGCTCTGGCACGCCCTTTCAAGAGAGTGCAGCACGTCGCTGCATCCCGAGATTAGTCTGGATCTTATATGAATAATAATTTCAACAAGCGCAGCGTTTTGACAGGCTGTGCATCTTCGCTATTGCTATTGGCAAGTACGGTCGCGTCGCAGGGGGTCTTCGCCCATGGATATTTGGAAGTTCCGCCTTCACGGGCATTACTGTGCCAGAGAGGCGATAACCAAAACTGCGGCGGCGCGCAGTACGAACCGCAAAGTACCGGCGAAACCTTCAAGGGTTTTCCCAACGGCGCCGGTGGCGCGCCGCTGCAAGGACCTGTCGACGGTAAAATCGCCAGCGGCGGTATCCCGCTCTTTTCCGCCCTTGACGCGCAGTCGGCCACGCATTGGCATCTGACTGAGATCAGGGACCGCAACATTGCCTTTCAATGGCAGTACACCGCGGTGCATCCGGCGACCAAACACGAATATTTCATTACCCGCGACGGTTGGAATCCAAACGAATCACTCAAGCGCGCCTCGTTCGACAGCGCGCCGTTCTGTACGGTCGATGGAGGTCACCAGGTTCCGGTGGGCGGGGCCAAGCACCAGTGCGTCATTCCCGACAGCAAATCAGGCCATCACGTGATCCTGGCGGTGTGGACGGTGGGCGACACTGACGCCGCTTTCTACAATCCGGCGGATGTGAACATTCTTGCCGAAGCGGCGCTGCCGGGCGGTTGGTCGCCGGTGGGTAGCATTGCGCCGTCGACCCCCTTGCTGGTGGGGGACAAGGTCAAGGCCCGGGCGTTCTCCTCAGCCGGTGAAAATAGCGAATACAGCGTCGAAATCGGCATCGACCATGCCGAAGAAGCCAAGCCTGAGAACTGGTCGTTCAAATTGGCCGAGGCGATCAACAACGCACACACGCTGATTCGCGCGGGTATTCGTGACGAAGAAGGCAGTATCACTCCGGTCAAGGGCGCCAACACCCTCTATGCCCAGAAGGAAAGCGGCGTGAACCGCTACGAAGTGCAATTGGACATGCAGGAAGACGCTGGCGCGAGCATGGAAATCACTGCCTTGCAGCCGGAATACGTTCTCGACAAAGGCCGGGTAACCCTGGCGTTCACCGCGCAGACAAACCGCAAGATGCGGCTTGAAGCCACGCTGTTCGACGAGAAGAACAAACCAGTCGGCGTGGAGACTCGGACGGTAGGGGCGGGTAGCACCGGCCTGAACCTGGACGTGCGCAGTGCCCCGGGCGCCCATACGCTCACCCTTGTGGGGACTACCGAGGACGGGCGGACCACTCGCCAGGCGACTCGGAGCGTCACCTTGACCGGTGAAGGCGCCGGTATCGAATACGATTTTGTCTTCCCTGACGGCATCGCTGACTACACCGCCGGCACAAAAGTCTTGCAACCCAAGACTGACGAAGTCTTCCAGTGCAAGCCGTTCCCCGCGTCTGGCTATTGCAAGCAATACAGCCCGACCTCGAACGGCTTTGAGCCGGGTGTTGGTGCTTCGTGGCAGAACGCTTGGGACAAGCTGTAGGTCCTGGCAGGCAAGGCTCCAGGCGATTCTCGCGAATCGTCTGGAGCCTTCTGATGAGGAGGCTGTGATGCCTATCAATGACCGTTTGCTGAAGATCCTGCCGCTGATCATACCGCTGGCTTACGGGGCGTTCCTCGCCGGGCAAGAATGGCGGTTTCGCCAGGGATCGAGCGGTGATGTACCGGTAGTTACCGACCCGCAGAAAGCCGCTGTTCGCGAATTGCCCAATGTCCTGGCGGTTGCGACCGTGCTCGGGCTGGCACCTGAAGGCGCCCAGGTACCGAGCGCGGAGCCGATGACCTTGCAAGCCAGCTTCGTGACCGGCCAGGGCTTGTCCCGGGCATTGCTGGCGGACGCCGCCGGCCCGCGTATCTACCAGGTGGGCGAACGCTTGCCGAGTGGCAGCGTGTTGCGCCGGGTGGAAGCCCGCCATGTGACGTTGTGGCGCAACGGACGTGAAGAGCGATTGGCGCTGCATCCACCGGCCGAGCCATTGCTGCGCCGGCTGGATTCGGAAGACAACCGCCAGGCGGTTCTCCCTTCCTCGCAATACCTACGCCCGGTCGCCGGGCAATAAGAGTGATCGAAAAGATGAACAGCTTTATCGGGGGGCTTGCATCAAGGGTGCTGCTCTGCCTTGTCGTGTCCTGCCCGCTGGTGCTTGCCGATTCGCTGCGGGCCGAGGAAGCCCGTTGGCAGCTGGCGATGAACAATGCGGAACTGCGCGATGTGGTCGAGGAGTTTTCAGCGATCCTAGGCAAGACAGTTGTGCTCGATCCCCGGGTATCGGGACGCATTACCGTGATGTCCCGCCAACCGCTCGATCGCGAGGGGGTGCGGCGGCTGTTTTATTCGGTGCTCGACGCGCATAACTTCACCGTGATCGACGAAGGCGAGCGGATCCTGATCATCCCGGTCGGCGATGCCAAGACACGCGCCGCGGTCGCTGATGCCAACAACGCGACGCCATCGCAGTTCGTCACCCGGGTCATCGACTTGCAATCGAGTGTCGCCGCGGACATTGCCGGGTTGGTCCGGCCCCTGGTGTCAGCCAGTGGCTACGTCGGCCCATCGGTATCGTCCAATGCGCTGGTGATCACCGACAGCGCCGCCAACGCCCAACGCATCGCAGGCGTGGTGCGGCAGTTGGATTCGGGCCGCAATCGCAATCATGTAGTGGTGCCGTTGCGGCATGCTCAGGCCAGGGATATCGCGCCGCTGATGGAAGCCGCCGGCGGCAAGCGCGAGGGCGATACGGCCGGCCTGGTGATTGCCGATGCCCGCAGCAATCGCCTGGTGATCATTGGTTCCCCGACGGTGCGCCAGCGCCTGGTGGATCTGGCCCGCACCCTCGACGTTCCGGCCGCCGCATCCCAGGACAACGCACGGGTCATCCGCCTGCGCCACCTCGATGCCAAGGCATTGGCCGAGGTACTGGAAGGCGTTGGACAGGACAAATCCAATCCGGGGGCTCTGGCCGGCCAGCGGGAAGGCGCCGGCACCGGGCCCTTCATGATCAAGGCGGACGAGAGCCAGAATGCACTGGTGCTGATCGCCGATCCGGCCCAGGTCCGCACCATTGAGAAAATCGTTCGTGAATTGGATCAGCCTCGGGCCCAGGTGCTTATCCACGCCGCCATCGTGGAAATTTCCGGGGATATTACCGACGCGCTGGGGGTGCAGTGGGGACTCAACGCCGGCAGCGCCAAAGGGATCATCAATTTTCCGGGAACTGATATCCCGATCATCGGCAACCTGAATTTCAATGAGCTCGACCGTGCGCCGGAAGGTGCAGTCTTGCGCCTGGGAAGCGATCGCTTCAGTGCGTTGGTCTCGGCGTTGGCCAGCAATACCCATAGCAACCTGCTTTCCACACCCAGCCTGCTGACCCTGGATAACCAGGAAGCGGAAATCATCGTCGGCCAGAACGTGCCATTCAAGACGGGCTCCTACGCCACCAGCGGCAACGGCGCGGACAATCCCTTTACCACCGTGGAGCGCAAGGACGTTGGCATCAGCCTCAAGGTCAAGCCCTACATCAACGAAGGATCGACCTTGCGCCTTGAAGTGCAGCAGGAGGTTTCGGACATCGCGCCGTCCGTCTCGGGCGTGGACTCCTCCGACCTGATTACCAACAAGCGCGCCTTGAAGAGCACGATCCTGGCGGACGACGGCGAGATCATCGTGATCGGCGGGTTGATCCGCGACAGCGTCCGCACCCAGCAAAGCGGCGTGCCGCTGCTGCGCAGCATTCCGTACCTGGGCGCGCTGTTTCGCTGGAACCGCGACACCCAGACCAAAAGCAACCTGATGGTGTTTTTGCGTCCGACCATCGTGCGCAGCAACGAAGACCTCGCCGAGGTCAGCCGCCAGCGCTACGACGCGCTCCGGGAACTGAGCAAGCCTGGCTCGCAAAGAAACAATTCGCTGCTGTTGCCTCGGGATGCTCGCCACTTGTTCGAGTCGTCCTCGCAGCCGCCCATGGGTGATTCCGATCAACTGCGCCCGGAGCCCCTGTGACTGATCCGCGAGCGTCGTTGCCCTTTGGTTTCGCCAGGCGCCTGGGAGTGCTGCTGGAAGGCGAAGGGCCGGACTTGAGCCTGGTCATGCGCCGCGATGCGCCGCTGACCGCCCTGGCTGAAGTGCGGCGCCTGTGCGGGCGGGACTTGCCCATCCAGCTTGTGGAAACGGCTCCATTTGCCGCACGTCTGGCCAGCGTCTATCGCCAGGGGCAGAGCGCCGCCGAGCAGGTTGCCCAAGGCTTGGACGAGGAGCTGGACCTGCTCAGCCTGGCCGACCAGATGCCGCGGACCACGGACCTGCTGGAACAGCAGGGCGATGCGCCGATCATCCGGCTGATCAATGCCTTGCTCAGCGAGGCGGTCCGCGAACACGCCTCGGACGTGCATCTGGAAACGTTCGAGCAATACCTCTCGGTCCGCATGCGCATCGACGGCCAGTTACAGGAAATGCTCCGGCCGCGCCGGGAGCTGGCGAGCCTGTTAGTATCACGAATCAAGGTCATGGCGCGTCTGGACATTGCCGAGAAACGCGTGCCTCAGGATGGGCGAATGGCGTTGCGCCTGGCCGGGCACGAAGTCGATGTGCGGGTCTCGACCCTGCCTTCGGCCCATGGCGAGCGCGTGGTGTTGCGCCTGCTCGACAAGCAGGCCGGGCGTCTGGAGCTACAACGCCTGGGCCTACCCGACGACACCCTGGCCAGCCTGCGCCGATTGCTCGGCAAGCCCCACGGCATAGTGCTGGTCACCGGGCCCACGGGGTCGGGGAAAACCACCACGTTATATGCGGCGTTGAGCAGCATCAACGACCAGAGCCGCAACATCCTCACCGTCGAAGACCCCGTCGAATACCACCTGCCGGGCATCGGTCAGATGCCCATCAACCCGAAAGTCGACATGACGTTCGCCCGTGGCTTACGGGCCATTTTGCGCCAGGACCCGGACGTGGTGATGGTCGGTGAAATACGCGACCGCGAGACCGCTGAAATCGCCGTCCAGGCGTCGTTGACCGGGCATCTGGTGCTGTCGACCCTGCACACCAACACCGCCGTCGGTGCGGTCACGCGGCTGGTGGACATGGGCGTGGATGCGTATCTGCTGGCGTCGTCCCTCGCCGGCATCGTCGCCCAGCGCTTGTTGCGCCGCCTGTGTCCGTCCTGCGCGACGCCTTATGTGGCCGATGCGGCTACCTGTCGGCGCCTGGGCCTCGAAGCCGACGCCGCGCCTCGGTTGTTCAAAGCCCAAGGCTGCGAGCAGTGTCAGAGAGGCTATCGCGGGCGCTTCGGCATTTATGAGCTAGTGAACGTCAGTGCTGGCCTGTCGCAGCTGATCCACCAAGGCGCTACCGAGCAGGCGCTGGCGGACGAGGCGCGCAAAACCTCTTGCAGCCTGTTCCAGGACGGTCGAGCGCGAGTGCTGGAAGGCCTGACCAGCGTCGATGAACTGCTACGCATCACCCAGGAGGATTAGCACCTTGCCGACCTTCGATTATCGGGCCGAGGACGCCCAAGGCCGACGCCGCAAGGGCCGCGTGGAAGCCGACAGCCTTCGTCATGCCCGCCAGGTGCTGCGCGAGCGCGGCTGGTTGCCCAGCGAAGTGACCGAAGCCAAGGCGCAGCGAAACTTGGGCGGACGGCATGCGGGGGGGCGTTTGAGTTCGGCGGACCTGGCGCTGCTGACCTTGCAGTTGTCCACGTTGATCCAGGCCGGCCTGCCCCTTGAGGAATCCCTCGGAGCGGTGGCGCAACAGAGCCAGAAGCGGCGCATCGCGCACTTACTGGCGGCGGTGCGCAGCCGGGTGATGGAGGGTCACGCGCTGGCGACGGCGCTGAGGGCATTTCCCCAGGCGTTCCCAGACTTGTTCTGCGCCACGGTTGCGGCGGGCGAACAATCCGGCCATTTGGGCCAGGTGCTGGAACAACTGGCCAGCTACACCCAGGCGCGCCAGGCATCGCGCCAGCGCATTCAGTTAGCACTGGTCTATCCAATGATTCTGATGCTGGCCTGCGTCGCGATTGTCGCTTTTCTGCTGGGCTACGTGGTGCCGGACGTCGTGAAGATTTTCATCGACAGCGGTCAGCCGTTGCCTTGGCTGACCCAGGCGCTGATCGCCGTGAGCGATGGCTTGCGCCGCTATGGCCTGTTGATGCTCGGTGCGCTGGCCGGGCTGTTCGGGCTGTGGCGCTGGAGCCTGCGCCAGCCGGCGTGGCGCCTGCGCTGGCATCGTTTGCTGTTGCGGCTGCCGCTGTTGAGCGAATTGCTGCGGGCGATGGAGGCGGCCCGATTCGCCAGCACGCTGGCGATCCTGAGCAAAAGCGCCGTGCCGCTGGTGGATGCCCTGCACATCGCCGCGCAAGTGATCGGCAACCTGACGATTCGCGCCCGCATGGCCGAAGTCGCCCGTTCGGTCCGCGAAGGCGGGACGCTTACGCGTGGCCTGGAGCAGGGCGGCGATATTCCGCCGTTGATGTTGCACATGATCGCCAGCGGTGAGCAGGCCGGCGAACTCGACCACATGCTCGCCCGTGCCGCCGAACAACAGGAGGCCAGCCTTGCGGCGCGCATCGCGCTGGTGGTGAGCCTTTTCGAACCGGCCATGTTGGTGCTGATGGGCGGCGTCGTGCTGCTGATCGTCATGGCCATCCTCCTACCAATCCTGAGCCTCAACCAATGGGTGAATTGATCCGATGAAACTTCAAAGCAATCGTCCTGCACGGCCTCAACGCGGCTTCACCTTGATAGAGATCATGGTGGTGGTGGTCATCATTGGCGTCCTGGGTGCCATTGTCGTGCCGCAATTCATGAGCCGCCCCGACCAAGCCAAGGCCACGGCCGCTCGGACCGACATCCAGGCGATCGCCACGGCCCTGGAAATGTACCGCCTCGACAACTTTCACTATCCCTCGACCCAACAAGGCCTGGCGGCATTGAACACGCGCCCGACCGGCACGCCCGCGCCCAGGAACTGGAATCCCCACGGATATCTGAAAAGCCTGCCGGTCGATCCCTGGGGCACGCCCTACCAGTATCTCAATCCTGGGCAAAAATCCCTGGATGGCAGCTATGACCTTTATTCCCTGGGCGCCGATGGCGTGGCCGGCGGTGAAGGAATGGCGGCGGACATCGGCAATTGGGCCGAATGAACATGGATCGTCGATGCCGGGGCTTCACCTTGCTGGAACTGATGGTCGTCATCGTCTTGATTGGCGTCCTGGCAGGCATGGTCCGCTTCGCCACGGGGACGAGCCCGACGCGTGAGGCCCGACAGCAGGCCCTGGATTTTGTCGGTGTGGTGCAGCAGCTACGTGAGCGGGCGGTATTGGAGGGCCAGGAATATGGCGTGCGGGTGCAGCTTGACGGTTATCAGGCATTGCGGCTCGAAGCCCGTGGCTGGACGGCGGTGTCGGCATGGCGTCGCTTGCCTGAGGGGCTGATGCTTGGGTTGGAACAGGACGGTCATGTCCTGCGCCTCGATGATGTGCCAGGGCCACCGCAATTATTACTGCTCAGCAGTGATGAGATCAGCCCGTTCAGGTTACGCATCAAAATGGCCGGCCAGGCTGTTTCCAGCGTATCCAGCGATGGCCTGGCGCAGCTGCGGATCGATGAATAGCGCGCGCCGGCATGTCGCCGATTGTCGGGGCTTCACGTTGCTGGAGGTCATGATCGCCTTGGCAATTTTCGCAACGCTGGCGGCGGCTGTGCTATCGGCGAGCCAGTTCGTGCTTAAGCAAAGCGCCAGGCTTGAAGAGCGCCTTTTCGGCGCGTGGCTGGCGGACAACCAGTTGAGCGAATTGCGCCTGCAAGTTGAGACGCCGATTGGTCGGCAGCGATTGGACCGGCACTTGAATGGCCGTGGCTGGGTCTTGCAGCAACGTATTGTTCCGGCCTGTGACGGGCAGCTGCTGCAGGTCGAGATCCAAGTCAGCCGTGTCGACAGCCCGACCTTCGTACACCGCACCACCGGATGGATCCGCAGCCATGAATAAGCAGTCGGGTTTCACCTTGTTGGAGCTGGTCATCGCTATCGCTATTTTTGCCTTGCTCGGCCTGGCCGGCTGGCGACTGTTCGATGGCGTCGCGCGGGCCCAGCAGGGGGCGGGGCTGCATGAGCGCGACATCAGGGCCTTGCAGCGTGCCATCAGCGTGATCGAACGAGACGTCTGGCAGGCGGTGATCGGCTCGGTGGTGCTTGTATCCGAGGGTTTGAAGCTGCAGCGCAGCCACTGGCGCAACCCTCTCGACCAGCCGCGCAGCGAACGGCAAACGGTGAGCTATCGGCTTGAGGGGACCGAGCTGTGGCGCGACAGTGTCGGTGAAGGCACGACGTTCGTGCAGCGGCAAAAATTGCTCGACGACGTGCGTAGCCTGCAGTGGCGGATATTCGATCAGCAACGAGGCTGGGGCAACGAAACCGCAGGCGGTACGCCGCCGTTGGCGGTGGAATTAGTCATCTCGACGGCGCGTTTCGAGCGGATTCGCCGAGTGCTGCCGTTGCCGGGCGCACGGTCATGAACCGAGAGCGAGGTGTTGCCTTGATCAGCGTGTTGCTGGTGCTGAGCCTGGCGTTGTTGCTGGTCGGCGGCATGTTGCGCAGTCATCGGCTGTTATTGCAGAGCAGCGCGCAGCAACTGCAACAGCTTCAGTTACGTCAGTTGGGGCTGGCAGGGGAAGCCTGGGCGCTGTTGAGAATCGAAGACAGTGGGATAACGCCGTCCGGGCCAGTTGACCTGAGCCAGGATTGGGCCCGGCTGGGGCCCGGATTGGAAGTGGACGGCGCCGAGCTGCATGTCCATGTCGAGGATTTGTCGGGGCGCCTGAATCTCAATGGGTTGCTGGCGCTGGGCCAGATCGATCAGGTGACCCTCGGTCGCTGGAGCCGGCTGATCGCCTTGTTGGACCTGCCGCCACTGTCGTTGCCTCAGGTCGGGCCGGTGCAGGAATTGAGTCAACTGCGCCTGTTACCGGGCATCGACGGCCAGACGCTACAGCGCCTGGAGCCCTGGGTGGTGTTATTGCCCAAGGAGGCGCGACTGAACATCAACACCGCGCCGCAGCGCTTGTTGATGAGTCTGGATGGTCTGGAGGCCGGGCCAGCGGAGGCGCTGGTCAACCAGCGTCGCCAGGCGCCATACGCCAGCGTGCAGGCTTTCAACAACGACCCACTGGTCTCCGGATTAGGCCTTAGCAGTCATGGGTTAGGGGTGGGAAGTCGGTGGTTTCGGATCACTGTGAGCGTGATCCGCGCCGGTAGCCGTGTACGCCTGGCCTCGGATATCGAGCTTGATCCCGTCAGTGGGCGCGTGACGGTTCGCCAGCGCCGTTTTTTACCGTTTATCCCCAGTGAGCTTCCTAGATGAAAAACTGGCTTTACCTGACCGTCGAAGGCCTCGACGCGCCTTGCGCCAACTGGCCCTGCTGCGTGTGGTCGCCAGCCGGCGAACGCCGCCGCTTGCCTTTGCAGCAGGCCGCCAACGAATTGAACGGCAGGTTTGTCGACGTGTTGCTGCCCATGGAAATGTGCAGTTGGTTGCGCAGCGATCCGTGGCCCTCTCGACGTCAACCAAGGCCTCAGGCCTTGGCATTCGCCATCGAAGAGCAACTGAGTGACAACCTGGAGGTGCTGCACATCAGTATCGGCCCACGGGACCGCCGACACCGCTACTCGATGATGGTGACGGAGCGGGCTCGGTTCCAAGCGCTGCTGACGTTGCTCGGCGCACAGGGCATCAACGTTCGGACAGTGCAGGTCGATGCCGACCTGTTCCCTGATGACAAGGCGTTTGCCGTGCGGTGGTTCGGTCGCTGGTTGCTGGGCGGAGAATTGTCGGCACGGGTAGCGTTGTCGACGAGGGCCTTGGCAACGCTCAAGCCTGAGCTGCCCGAGGGCATCCACTGGTTGGATGAAGAGCGCGATCGTCCAGGCATCGATCAATGGGTACTGGACGCCGGTGGACATCCCATCGACCTGTTGCAGGGTGAGTTCCGTCGGCGCCGTCGACCTTTGCCGTGGCGCGGTGCTTCAGCCGCGCTGATGGGGATGTTGGTACTGACCTGGGCTTTTAGCGAAGCACGAGTGCGTTTTCTTGAAGATGAAACCCGACTTATATATGCCCAGAGCGAGCAACGATTCCGATCGCTGTACCCCGGGCAGGCGCTGATCGCCGACCTGGCGGTGCAGTTCGAGGCAATGCAAAAAGACCGACACGTGGGCCAAAGGGACACCCAGGTTGCGCGTCTGGTTCGCCTGGCGGAGCAAGTCATAGGCGCCAGCAACGTCGAAGTGCAGCGCATCGATTTTCATGACGGCGAAGGCTGGAAAATCCAACTGACGGCCAATAGCTTCGCTGAACTTGAACAATTGCGTGAACGTGGACAGCAGAACGGGTTGCCGGTCACCCTGAGCAGCGCCAGCAAACAGGACAACCGTGTGCAAGCCATCCTCAGGCTGGAGAAAACCGGATGACTTTCCACAACTTGGCGGTTCTGAAACAGCGTTGGGGACGCCTATCGCGCCGTGAACAGAGTTTGTTGGTAGGGCTGGTCGGGCTGTTGTGCATGGTGCTGGCTTACACCTCGATATGGCAGCCGACTCGGCAACGGCTGGAAATCGCCGAGCGCCAGCATCGTCAACATTCCCGATTGCTGGCGCGGATCTTGCGCGCCGAACCCACCCGGCCGATAACGAGCATCGCGGGGTTGCTGTCGGTGCGAGTCAACGAGAGTGCGGAGAAGGCTGGGTTGGATATCGCGGAAATGGAAGTTGACGACGATTTGTTGCGGCTCGCCGTCAACGGCGATGCCAAGCCGCTGCTTCATTGGTTGGATCAACTGGAGCGGCAAGGCACGAGGTTGCAGTCGCTGGCCTTGGAAGCGGAAAACGGCGTGTTGCGGGCTCAGGTGGTTTTGCGTCAATGACTCGGGTTTCACTTTTGTCGGGACAGTGAACTATCCAAGCCTAGATCTGCAAGTTCCCCGGCAGCAGCGGCAGTTTCGCCAGTTTCACCGCCACCAACAATGCAATCACCAGCAACGTCCCGATGAACACGCCGACACCGTTCCAGCCTCCCAGGTGCCACGCCACGCCGCCCGCGGTGCCCGCGACGCTGGAGCCGGCGTAGTAGCTGAACAGATAAAGCGACGACGCCTGCCCCTTTGCCTTGAGGGCGCGACGGCCAATCCAGCTGCTGGCGACCGAGTGCGCCCCGAAGAAACCGAAGGTGAACACCAGCATGCCGATGATCAACAGCCATAGCGGTGTGAACAAGGTCAGGACGAGGCCCGCCAACATCAGGGCGATGGTCGCCCAGAGCATCTTGCGACGCCCGAGCTTGTCGGCCATGGCGCCCACCTTCGCCGAGCTGTAGATGCCGGAAAGGTACACCACTGAAAGCAGCCCGACGAATGCCTGGTCCAGGTGATAAGGCGCGGCCAGCAGGCGGTAGCCAATGTAGTTGAACAGCGTCACGAACGCGCCCATCAACACGAAGGCTTCAAGAAACAGCAGCGGCAGGCCGGCGTCGCGAAAGTGCATGATGAAACCGTCCAGCAGACTGCGTGGATGCAGCGACCGGGGGCGGAAATTGCGCGATTCAGGAAGAATCCGCCAAAACACCGCCGCCGCGATCAAGGCCAGGCCGCCGATTACCAGCATTGCGGTGTGCCAGCTGACGAAGTCGATCAACACGCCGGCGATCAGGCGCCCGCTCATGCCGCCAATCGCGTTGCCGGCGATATACAGCCCCATTGCCAGGCCGATGTGCTTGGGATGAATTTCTTCGCTCAGGTACGTCATCGCCACCGCGGCCAAGCCACTGAGCGACAACCCCACCAAGGCGCGCAGGACAAGGACGCCTTGCCAAGTGGGCATCATGGCACTGGCGATTGTGCAGAGCGCCGCGGCAAACAGCGCCGCCACCATGACCGATTTACGACCGATACGGTCGGAAATCGGGCCGGTGATCAACAGGCCGATGGCAAGCAGGCCGGTCGCCACCGACAGGATCAAGCTGCTCTGGGCGGCGTTGATTGAAAACTCCAGGGACAGCAGCGGCATCATCGGCTGCACGCAATACAGCAGGGCGAACGTCGCGAAGCCGCCACAGAACAAGGCGAGCACCGTACGCATGAACATCGGCGTGCCTTTTTCAATGAAGATGTCTTTGAGTTCGGCGCCGACGTTCTCCTCTGTGCGAGACGGGACTTCATGGGCCAGTGGAGCGGTAGCAGTTTTCACGGTGGACCTCGGGAGCACGACCAGGCAGGCGTTGAAAAAAGCATATAGCCGGCTAATGTTTCTATCCAATATATTATTCGACCTGTTTAAGACGTTTTGCGACCTATTGGATTACCCATGGAATTGCGCCACCTGCGTTACTTCATCGCCGTTGCCGAAGAATTGCATTTCGGCCGCGCCGCGCTGGCCCTGGGCATCTCTCAACCGCCCTTGAGCCAGCAGATCCAGGCGCTGGAAGAAGAAATCGGCGCGCGGTTGTTCGAGCGCACCAATCGTCGGGTCGAACTGAGCGAGGCCGGGCGGCTGTTCCTGGAAGAAGCCAGACGCGTGCTGGCGCAAGTCGACAAGGCGGCCGACGTAGCGCGCCGTGCCCAATTGGGAGAATTGGGCGAGCTGAAAATCGGTTTCACGTCCTCGGCACCGTTCAATTCGACCATTCCCCAAGCGATCTTCAACTTTCGCCAACGCTTCCCGGCCGTCCACCTCAACCTGCGAGAGATGAGTAGCACCCAGGTTTCCGATGCGTTGGTGGATGAAACCATCGAGGTGGGCATCATGCGGCCGTTGCCGTTGCCCGATTCACTGGTGGAAATCGAGCTCAGCCGCGAGCCCTTGGTGGCCGTGCTTGGCGCCAAGCACCCGCTTGCCCAGGGCAGCGACGAAGGCTTGTACCTGTCGGCGCTGGCCCACGAGCCTTTCGTATTTTTCCCACGAAGCTACGGCAGCGGTCTTTACGCCCAGCTATTGAATCTGGCCCGCGACGCCGGTTTCAGTCCGCACTTCGCCCAGGAAGCAGGGGAGGCCATGACCATCATCGGCCTGGTGGCGGCTGGCCTCGGGGTCTCGGTGTTGCCGGCGTCTTACCAACGCATGCGTATCGACGGCGTGGTCTATCGGCCGCTGCTAGACCCGGCGGCGGTTTCGGCGGTGTGGCTGGTCCAGCGCAAGGACCAGCGTTCGCCGATGGCCGCGGCGTTTGTGGCGTTGTTGACCGACGGAGCGGATTCACCCGGATCCTAGGCTCTGTACGCAATGTATCCGCGGTCCACGGGCTGACCTGGCACTCTTGCTCAATCCCCCCAGACCGTAGCGTTTCGGGTCGCGTGATAGTCGTAAAAACCTTGGAGGGTCCAGGTATCGCCGTGACGTTCGAACGCGGCGCGCCATGCGCCTCTTCCTCCGCCAAAACCCAACTGGGCCATGTCGTACCAGTAATATCGGTTGATTTTTTTTCTGGTGATCCTGCCGGCACGGAGGTCATCCATGATCTCCATGACTTTCACCCTGGCGGTTCCCGGGAAATTGTCATATGACATCTGCGCCTCAGCCAATGGGCTGATCGTCACCGTGTACCTGGGAATAACGGTGGGAGCCTGCGGCGTGATAGCGGCTGGAGCAGAAGCGGAGGCCTGTCCGGTGACCTTGTTGGAGGCGGCTTGGGTGACCAGCTCGATATCGAAAGGGCTGTAGTTTTCAAGGGTTCTGGTGAAATTGTTGATGTCTTCTTCAGTGGTGAAAAATGCGCTTCGCTGGGTCTTGCCTCGGTTGACGATAATGTAGGGGATCTTGAAATTCCTGATCTCGGTGAGTAACCCGGGTCTGTGTCGACGGGCCCTTTCTTTCCTGAATTCGTCGATGATCTTGACCTGATACTCCGGCGAATCCAGGTACGCTTGCCTTGCGGCCGCCACAGCTGGCCCGTCCCCGGTAAACATCGTGTCCAACTTGGCGTCCATGGAGTTTTCCACGTACTTCACCGTGTCGGTAATATCCTTGGCTATCCTGTCGGCAGCCTCTTTTTTCTTTCCCGTTTTCGGGACGATCACAATGTATTTCGCACCCGTGACGTTGTCGGGCAATATCGTTGTGCTTACTTTGAGTTGATGGTCGAGCGTGAACTCATCCTTGTGCTTGACCAGCGTCTCATACAGCCGCATTTTTTGCGGCGGGGTGAGGGAAAAGTGTTTTCCTTTTTGAAGATTGTCATTCGTTCGCTCAACCAGTTCCCAAATACAGATTTTATTGGCCAGGTTCTTACGGTGAGCTTTATGCCTGGCAAAATTCTGTCGATTTACGGTTCTCATCAATGAGCGGTAAGTCTCGACGTCGGTCGCGCCAACGTCATCGATACTTTCCTTGAGTATGCGTTCGGCCAAGGTCTCAGGCATCGTGCGGACGACACGCTTCGTCATGTCGACGACTTCGCGAGGCAGGTCATGCCCGTTGGGCAGCACGCCCTCCACCAGTGCGTTGAAGGTTCGATCTTCGGCACGCTCCGGATCCCGGCTGAAATACCCGCCTCCGCCGAGCAGACGCTGCCGCTCCTGCAGGGTCCATTGGCCGTTTTCCCACGTCACTGCGCGCTGGTCCGTGCGGTTGCTCGGTGTGTAGATGACTCGTTCGCCGTTCTGGAAAGCCGTTTTGAAGTAATCCTTCCCGAGCCTCAGATAACCCTGTCCGTGCACATCCCTATAGAGGCTGCGCCCCTCGGGCAGCAGCCCCTTGCCATCGAAGCCTTTGAGCTGGAACGGCTTTAGCTGCGGGTCCGGCATGCGAGGCAGCGATGCCAAGGCCGGATGGGCCTTGCCCCGACGCCGTGTCGCGCGGGCCATGATCAAGTCTTGCCCGCCCTCGGCCAGCACCTCACCCAGCCCGCGGATGAAATCGCTCGTCCACTGGCCGACGCTGCCCTCTTCATCCTGTATCGCCGAGACGGCGGCACCGCCTGCCAGGGTCGGCAAGATCGCTCGTCCCAATATCCCACCCAAGCGGCCCACCGGAACCATGGACATAGCCCCGGTCAACAGGGCTACACCGTTGCGACGCCCTTCCCGAGCCGCTGCGCTGTCGCGTTCGGCGTTGCTCACTGTCAGGGTCTGTACCGTTTTGAGGACATGGGTTATCTGCGTTTCATGCAATGCCTTCAACAGGTCGCCCTCGACCACGGGCGAAGTGACGTTGAAGGCGAAATCGTTTCGAGCCCTGTCCCTTGTCCATTTGAAAACCGATTGCGTGACCTTTTTTATTTTCGCTTGGACGGTCAGGTCATCTTCTGCCGGCAACATGCCTGCGACCTGAGCGGCTTGCTCCGGCAACGGAAGATGGGAGATCAGCCAGCGGGTCATCTCCGGGGTGGCCGTGAGGGTCTGCGCCAACGCTGTTTGCAACGCCCGTCCGCTGCCTGATGCATCCACGTCCCTGAAGGTTTTTCCGTCCGGCGCACCCGGCGTGTACAAGGTCAACGAAGGACGGCTGGCGAATGACTTCACTCCGAACGCAAGCAGGTCCTTCAACACGCTGTCGCCCCAATGCAATTGCCGGACGACCACTTCATGCCCGTTGACCTTGCCACGTCCCGCCGATCCAGGGCGGTCCAGTGCCGCCAGGACCAGCTTCAAGCCGGTGTTGTCCTTGTCGTGTCGCAGGTCTCCAGAGATATGGGCCGCCCACACCTGGGCCCGCATGTGCTTGGCTTTCACACCCATCCATTGAGTCTGTCGCTCCCGTGCCATGCGTTGCAGCACAGCCGGAAGGCGCGCACCCACGTCGGCCCGCTCGATGACGTCGACAATCTGTGCAAAGCTCAACGGGCCAACGACGGTGTGGTGGGCTGCCTGGCGCTCCTCATCCGTCAGGTTGGACATCGCCCAGTCCGTCAGCAAGCGCGTGTCGTCCTGGAACGCTTTGGCACTGCCCATTGAGACCCCAGACCTGAACGGTGAATGGCCCGTCGGCGCGTGCGGATCGACCGTCTCTTTTCGGATACTCAAGGTTATGTCGTCAGGATCAGCCGCTGGGTACTTCGCTTTGATGAAGCCGGCCAGCAGCGTGCGAGCCTGGTCCCGAATGGCCTGCGCAGTGCCCATTGAAACCGGGTCCGGCGGCGCCGCCATAGCGGTGAGGGTTTCTTGTAAGGCCTGCGTCGCCTGCCACCACGCCAGACGGTCGCTGCCGATGATATGGGGGCTGGCGTGCAGCCAATGATGCAGGCTCTTGAGCTTCAGCCGAAACTCACGTTCGTCCAGGGCGCCTGCCAGATCCAATCGCATTCCAAGGTCCGCTGCGGCGTCCAGCCGATGCATCCAACCGGAGATGTTTTCCCCGTCGACAACATCGCTCGACAAGGCATCGCGGATGGCGGCTTTTTGCGTTGTCCGCACGTCCGTGACCAGACGCGTCAGGAAGCTTTGCTCCAACGGCACGAGTTCCACCTCATCTGCGGTGCTGTCGCCTATGAAGGAAATCTTCAGTTGCTTTGAATCTTCGTAGACCTCCAACGGCCTACCGGGACGGTACAGCACGGCACCTCCCCAATCCACGTCCGCGTCATGTCGCGACAGGACAGCGGCGCTGGTTACCGGAACGGACAATCCCCAATCATTGAAAGCGGCGATCAGGCTGTACACCCCGGGCCTGGTACCCTCCGCCAGCTGGCTACGAGACGCCGCGTCCGGCGCCGACAGCGAATCCATTACCGCCTTATGCATCGGCGGGCTCAGCGTTCTGTCATGCAGATGAAGGTTCGCCAGTGCCGTGAGTTGCGCAGCGAGTTCGTTCGCCAACCAGTCACTGACGTTTCGTCCCTGGCTGAACGCGGCCGGCGTATCCCAGAAGTCATCCAACGCTGTCATGAGCAGCTGTTCATAAGCGACTGGCGTGGTACCGAGCAGTCGCTGGAATTGTTTTTTCGCCGCGGGACTGTTCAGGGCGGTGGGCACTCGCTTGGAGCCGTCCATTTCCACGACTATTTCAAGGCTGTCCAGATCAGCAAAGCTATCGCTGATATCTACCTGGCCGGCAATGGCGCGCCAGAAAAAATGTTCAAGGCCGGCAATATCTTCTTTTTTTTGTCTGGGGCTTTGCCCGTTGGGTTCACGTTCCGATTGAGAGAGCCGGGCCTTCTGCGATGTGCGCACGAAAAGCTGATCGACCGCCATATCGCCCGCGACGGTGGGGAAGGTTCGCTTGAACCAATATTCCAAGTGTTGCCTGGTGACCCGGCAAGGACGTGGCGCGGCCTTGCTCAGGTTTATCATTTGCCGCTGCGAGGCGCTGATCTGGCGTGTCGATTCGGCACTGGGATCGCTGGCGCCATTGCCCTGTGGAATGTTGGGCTGGGGCGGTGAGTCGTTATCCAACATGGGCTCTTCCTGGGAAAGTTTCGGAAGAGGCAAGCTATTGGAGAACGCCGACGCAGGAGCGGTAAATAAATACCGCACGATGGGAAGGGCGACGGTGCAGTCGTCAGCTTCGGGTTACGAATTTCGGGGATGTGGATATTCCGTGTAATGCAGGAATGCCAGAATTGCGTCGCGAGTAGCTTGCGGTTGCTCTTCAAGGAGCCAGTGCCCGGTATTTTTCAATATCAGCGAGTGTGGTTGCGCGGCAATGCAAGCGGCCTGCTCGGTCAGCGTCCGCCCTCGGGAATGATCGCCGCCGATGGTGAGTACCGGACCCGTCAGCTTGTTCCTGGAAAACTCCAGGTTGTCCTTGGCGTCGTATTCCACCCAGGCTGAGTAAAGTTTGAATGCGGCCTCCATTCGGCCAGGCCGGGCGTAGTCGGTTACCAGGGCCTTGCGCACTTCATCCGGCACTTTGTCGTTGCCTTCGAAGACAAAGTCATCGAAGAACATGTCCAGGTAGGTTCTTTCCTGCCCTTTGATCAAGGTGATAGCTGTTTTGCCAAAAAACCGGAAATGCCATTTGCTCGCAATGCCGGTTGACGGGTCGCTGTTGTAGGCACTTTCCCAGCCGGGAATACCGGGAAGGAATCCGTCCATCAATATCAGGTGCTTGGTGTCATCTGGATAAAGCGCGGCGTAGGCGTAGGCAATGATCAACCCCATATCGTGGCCAATGACATCGACTTGCTTGAGCTTCAGATGCATCACCAATTCGTGCAGGTCATGGGCCATGTTTTTCTTGTCATACCCAACGCTGGAAATATCCGTTTCACCCGCGCCGCGATAGTCAGGAACGATGGGGGTAAAACCCGCCCGCACCAACGGCCCGATCAACGGCTCCCAGTTGCGCCAACTGCCCGGAAACCCATGCACCAGCAGGACCGGCTGCTCACCATCGCCGCAGATCACATAGTGCAGGCATATTCCATTCACATGTACGTAAGCGTGCGTCAGCTTCACATCGTCAACCACCACGTTCTGTTCCCCGGCCGTGGTTGCGCTGTGGGGTGAGGAAGACGTGGAGACGACGCCTGACCAGGTTATCGTGTCCATCAATTTCTTATCCATCGGTGGGCCGTAGTTGTTAGAGATCAACATACGAGTGGTGGCTCGGAGGGCGAACAGCCGGCCGAACGTTGACCTAAAACATCCTTGGGGTTGAGGAATGTTTTTCGTGTTTAGAATCTGGAACCGCTTTGAAGCTTTTGGATACTGTCAGAGTTGACAGGTCCGACGGGCGGTAAATTTTGGCTAAAGCTCACGGGCTAAGTCCGCTTTTCGGATTCCTCTTGACGGTAGTAGATGCGACTCGGGGCTGGAACGCTTTATCTGTCACTTCTAGTAAAGGGTTCATGAGTCAACGTTGATTATTTGTCGAGGCATCCGGCAAGCCAATGGGGGGTTCCAGGTTTTCCAATGCGCGATTGACCAGCAATTCGCCCAGCTCCGTCAGTTGCAGGAGAGCTATCGCCATGCTGCGATGTGAGCCGTGCAATTCGCCAGCAAGGTCGCTGGATATGACGTTGAGTGAAGCGAGGGTTTCGCTGGCATGGCAGAGCAGGGACTGGGTGTCGATGTTGGGAAGGATAGTGAAGATGTTACCGACGGGCCCAGGTAGTTCCTGATTTTGTCGACTGAAGGGTGAAAGGTGATTAGTAGCAGCTTCGTTGCGGGTCGGGGCGTCAGAAATAACCCTTTTCATTTGCAGCTCCTTGCAAGATTTGGGAAGGCGCCAGCCCATACGTCCCGCAGGGCGTTGATTGCCATAAGTCGAGGGTGACGGTCGCGTCTATTTATTACCAGAAAAATCTGTTCTTTTAACCAAGTTATTGAACGTCTGTGTAAATAAATGATTCATGTTCTGGTGTTTTGAATGTACCGGCCTAAATTGTTGTTGGATGTGCGGAAATCTTCCTGCACGTTGGGAGTTTTCTGTAGGAAAAAAGTATCGCGATGTCGATGTATATAAGTCTGTAGGAATTGTCGTTAGTTGCGCTGGGCGTGGCATATCGCTGTTTTTTTCAAAAAGCAGTGAGTGTAAGATATGCATGCCAAATAGTTTATTTTGTAACGCCTTTATCAAAATCGTGATTCACTTCGGTTGAAGCAGATGGTGGTGCGTATATGCACAGAAGAGACAGGGCTGAAAAGCTAAAAAATAATATTAGATATCTCATAAAAAGTCGCGGTGAGACGCGATTATCATTGTGCAATGCAAGTGGCCTGACGAGAACGACAATCTATAATATTTTGGAAGGGCGGGTAATCAATGTCCAGCAGTCTACCATTCGAAAAATATCTGATTTTTTTGGTGTATCTTATGAAGAAATCGAAACCGTGGACTTTGAGGAGCGAGAGGTAGTAGAAAATAGTTTTTCCCAGTTTGGGAATATGAATCCCGCAGCAGTACCTATCATCATGGAGAGCCAACTGCTTCGAAGATTGGATAGGAGGATTGGTGAGTTGGTCGTTGATGGCCCATTGACTTATTACTTTGGTGCTGCGAGCAATTTGGTGGCTGTTTGTCTTGAGAGTGATATTGACGGATTTTACGGTTCGGGTGATCTGTTGATAGTGAAAAAAGGTGCGCCGAGCAGCGATGGTGAGACATTGATATATAACAAGGTGACAAAAAGATTATCCGTGGGCAATGCTTTGCAGCAACAAGCTAACATGGATCTGGTTGTTGGGCTGATCATGGAGGAAAGATTCAATGGTCAGTGATGCCGAGAATAGTAGGTACAGATTGCTAGGCTTTGAAAAAACCAAAAATACTGCCGTGATAATGGTGGTTTCTACCGGGCGGGTCTTGAAGGTAAGGTTGGGCGAGTTGCTGGGCAGTGAAATTATTGACAATCTTAGCCAAATTGAAGTGAAGGAGATCTATAGGAAGTTTTATTCTGGTGGGACTGCTTTGACTGTCTACGATGTAAGAGATCGTAATGAGCGTTCATGGATGGTGTACGCTGTACTGAATTTGCTGTTGTTTTCTTTGTATATATTCACTAATGTTTCTGCGGCAAAACTTGTGTATATAGAAGCGTTGGGGGTGGTGGTCACTCCCGGGGTTTTTCTTTACCCGCTTACCTTTCTTGTGGTTGATATACTGAACGAGTCCTATGGGCTCCGACTCGCGAGGAAGGCGATATACCTGGCCTTTGTAAGTAATGCTTTCATTCTCCTGCTGTTGAGTATGACAAGTTGGCTTCCAGGGATGGCTGGTTGGCAACTTGACGCGGCTTATGAAGAAGTCATCAAACATGTATCATCGGCGCTAGTGGCTTCATCGGTTTCTTTTTTATTCTCCGAATACGTTAACGCTTACCTGCTGAATAAAATAAAGGAGCTGACAAATTCGAAATATCTATTCTTTAGGGTTTTGCTGAGTACATGTTTTGCTGTGGTTATCGATAGTTTTCTTTTCTGTTTTATCGCGTTTTACGGGGCGTTGCCAAGCGAAGAAATATTAAAGATAGTTTATGTGCAAATTATCATAAAAATGTCTGTGGCTGTTTTTAGTGTGTTTCCCGCTTACGCGGCAAGATCGATGTTCAGAAAATATGTGGTTGGCGCGCAATCTGTATGAAAAAGGTGGGTGTCGGGTCACAGCCCACCTCAACTAGCTTTTAGAGGTGTATCTTGCCTCTCAAAGCTTCTGCAACTTTATCTCTTTGATCAAGGAACTCATCTAGGCCCTTTGCTCGAAGGCTACAAGCATCACAGGTCCCGCAGCCACTACCTTTTATGCCGTTGTAGCAGGTTAGCGTATGGTCACGAACCAAATCCAGTTGGTCATGGTAGGCCGCCAGTGCCCAAGTCTCAGCTTTATTGAGCCACATGAGCGGGGTCTCGATACTCAGTTTGTAATCCATGCCTGATTCAATCGCGGTATTCATTGCCTTGACGAAACTATCGCGACAATCCGGGTACCCGGAAAAATCCGTTTCGCACACTCCTGTGATAACTGTTTCAGCACCTACCTGATAAGCGTAAATAGACGCCAACGTCAAAAATAGAATATTGCGACCCGGAACGAAAGTGTTAGGCGGACCCTTTTGTGTATTGCTTGCCGCGGGGACAGGAATATTGTCGCGAGTCAAGCTGCTGACCGCCAGTTCGCTCAATAACGTTGTGTCCAACACCTTATGCGCCGTCACGCCAAAGTGTTCGGCCAGTTCTTTTGCCACTTCTATCTCGGCGCGATGCCGTTGCCCGTAGTCGAAGGTAATGCAATGGATTTCGTTGTACTTGGGTAAAGCGTGGATCAGGCAGGTGGTGGAATCCTGGCCTCCGCTGAATACGATCACAGCTTTTTTTATTGCTTCTTTCATTCTTGGATTCCTGGCTGGTGGTCGGGAACGTGACCCTAGCGCGAGGTTCAAGGGTTTTGTTGTGGGAAGTTTCGGAAATTATGTACTCCGATTTCTGATCTTTGCTTGGCGTCTCCTGGCCCGAGGTTGAGCGAGAGAGCGCTGCTCAGCACGATGATCGCCCCTATGATGACTATTGTGGACGGACGTTCAGCCAGCATCATCAAGGCCATCAGCAGAGTGGTTGGCGGTACCAGATAAGGGCCATGGATGCCCGGCACATGTTGCACCTCGTTCGGCAGCCCGGTGCGAATGTGTCGGAGAAGGAGTTTGAAAAGGGGGGCCAGTTAGTCTGCTGGGGGCCGCTGCGCAGCCCAGCGGGAGCAAGCTTCGTCGCCACAAGGGCACGTCTGGGTAGAGGCCTGTGGGAGCGAGCCTGCTCGCGATGACGTCAGTAGATCCGGCATCACCGGTACTGATTCACCGCTAGCTCGCTGCCACAGTGGATTTAGCTATGTAAGCCCCAAATCCTGACTACTGCACCTTCGCCAAATCCCCTTTCAACGCAACCCCGGCCATGATTGCCCCAGCGTGGCATTCATAGGTCGTGGCGTCCTTGCGCTCGTTGCGCTTGTAGAAGCTGACGATGTTGGTGACGGCGTTGGCGCCGGCGTTTTTCGCGGCCTCGTGCAGGCTGATCAGGGCTGATTGAAGTACCCATTCGCAGGCCGCTTCGTCGGACTTGTTGAACGCGTTGGTTTTCTTGTTGGTGACCGCTCCCGGGCTGACCACGGTGACGTTGCCGGCCGGTTTGTGCCCGGCCAGGTAGAACTTCACGCTGCCGTCGATCTTGCCGGTGCGGATGGCTTCGGCGACCACTTTGTCGAATGGCAGGTACAACGCGGTATCACGGGCCTGGCTGAGGCTTGGCAAGGCACCGAGCAACAGGGCGGCGGTTACAGCGATTTTCTTCAACGGCATCATGGTCTCCTTGACCAGAGGATTGATGGGAATCAATGCCAGCGACGGAAAATCAGCGAGGTATTGACCCCGCCGAAGGCAAAATTGTTGTTCATCACGTATTCGTTGCTCATCGCGCGAAACTCACTGCGCAAGTAGTCGAGTGTGCCGCATTCGGGGTCGACTTCATCGAGGTTGAGCGTGTGTACATACAGGTCGCGGTTGAGCATCTCGATGCTGAACCAGGACTCCAGCGCACCGCAGGCGCCCAGGGTGTGGCCCAAAAAGCTTTTCTGCGAGCTGATGGGCATGTGTTCGCCGAACAGGCTGCTGGTGGCCAGGGTCTCGGCGACGTCGCCCTGCTCGGTGGCCGTGCCGTGGCCGTTGACGTAGCCAATGGCGGACGGTTCGAGGCCGGCATCCTCCAGGGCCAGTTCCATGGCCCGGCGCATGGTGCTCAACTCGGGACGGGTGGCATGCTGGCCGTCGGCGTTGCTGCCAAAGCCGACGATTTCGGCATGGATCCGTGCGCCACGGGCCAAGGCATGTTCCAGTTCTTCGAGCACCAGCATGCCGGCGCCTTCGCCGATCACCAGGCCATCGCGGCCCTTGTCGTAGGGACGCGGGCTGGTCTGCGGGGCATCGTTTTTCAGGCTGGTGGCGTAGAGCGCATCGAAGACCATCGCTTCGGTCGGGCACAGTTCTTCCGCGCCGCCGGCGAGCATCAGCGGCAAGCGGCCGAACTTGATTGCCTCGTAGGCATAGCCGATGCCGTGACTGCCGCTGGTGCAGGCACTGGACGTTGGGATCAACCGTCCGGTCAGGCCGAAGAAGATGCTGATGTTGGCCGCCGTGGTGTGGGGCATCATTCGCACATAGGAGTTGGCGTTCAGCCCTTCGGCCACGCTGTTGAGCAGCATGTTGCCGAAGGCCTTGATCTCATCGGTGCTGCCAGTGGACGAGCCGCAGGACACGCCCATGCGCCCGTCCTTGATCGACGGGTCGCCCAGCAGGCCAGCGTCGGCCAGGGCCTGCTCAGCCGAGGCCACCGCCAGGCGTGAGACCCGGCCCATGCTGCGCAACTGCTTGCGCGTCCAATGGGCCGGGACCTGGAAATCGTCGATGGGCCCGGCCAGGCGAGTGTTCAGTTCGGTGAAACGGTCCCACTCATCCATGCGCCGGATGCCGCTGCGGTTGGCGGCGAAGTTGGCGGCGATGGTCTCCCAGTCGCTGCCGATGGAGGTGATGCCGGCCATGCCGGTGACGACGACGCGCTTCATCAGCACAAGCCTCCGTTGACGGCCAGGACTTGCCGAGTGATGTATCCAGCTTCGGCGGACATCAGGAAGTTCACCGCGCCGGCGACTTCTTCCGGGGTGCCCATGCGCTGGGCGGGGATCATCTTCATCAATTCTTCCACGGGTACGTTTTCATCGAGCATGGCGGTGTCGATCAACCCCGGCGCGACGCAATTGACCGTGATCTTGCGCTTGCCCAGTTCGATGGCCAACGCCTTGGCCGCGCCGATCAAGCCGGCTTTCGAGGCGCTGTAGTTGACCTGGCCACGGTTGCCGATCAGGCCGGACACTGACGTGATACAGACGATTCGTCCCGCGGCGCGGCGCCGGATCATCGGCATCATCACCGGGTGCAGCACGTTATAGAAACCGTCGAGGTTGGTGCGCAGCACGCTGTCCCAGTCGTCTTCGCTGAGGGCCGCAAAGGCGCCGTCGCGGGTCAGGCCGGCGTTGAGCACTACGCCGTAATAGGCGCCGTGGGTTTCGACGTCGGCTTCGAGGGCCGCCTTGCAGGCGGCGCGGTCGGACACGTCGAATTGCAGGACCCGGGCGTTGCGGCCCAGGGCTTGGATGTCTGCCAGGACCGCTTCGGCTTCGGCGCGGCCGCTGCGGCAATGCAAGACGATATCGTGCCCGGCCTGGGCCAGGCGCAAGGCGATGGCGCGGCCAATGCCACGGCTGGAGCCGGTGACCAGTACGGATTCAGTCATGGCTGGGTTCCTGTTGCGGAAGTTTCATTGAGGTACTGGGCAGCATGGGGCGGACGAAATACGTTCAGTCGCGCCGTGGCATGGATGCCCGGCGCGTGGATGTGGCATTCGAACACACCCATGCCGTTGTCGTCTTCCAGGGAGCGCACGCCATGGATGGCCAGTTCAGTGTCGAGAGGGAAATGCTCGACGTTGCATTCGAACTTGCGGGTCCCGAGCAAAAAGCCCAGCTCCACTGCATCGCCGCGCTGGCGAGCGTGGCAACCGGCGAACGCCGCGACGCTCTGGGCCATCAATTCGATGCCGACCCAGGCCGGCAGCGCGCCGTCTTCACGGTTGAACAAGCCGCCGGGCTTGACCGTGGCGAGTGCATGGATCTGTTCGTCATCGAAAGACACGACCCGGTCGATGAGAATCATGTCGCCCGCATGGGGCAGCAATTCGGCGAGCGGCCAGTCGATCATTGGGCGTCTCCGATAATGAGGCTGACGTTGTTGCCGCCGAAGGCAAACGAGTTGCTCATCAGGCGTCGGGGGAAGGTCGGGTTCAGGCGGGCACGGCTATCTATCCAGTCCAGCGCCGGCAGCTCGGGGTCCGCCTGGCCGTCCCAAAGGTGGGGTGGCAAGGCCTGGGCGACGTTGTCAGGGCTAAGGGTCAGCCAGCAGAAAGCCGCTTCCAACGCGCCCGCCGCCCCAAGCGTGTGGCCAGTCATGGGCTTGGTGGACGAGCAGGGCACGCCCGCCGGAAACAATCCAGCCACCGCATGGCTTTCCATGGCGTCGTTATGTTGCGTGGCGGTGCCGTGCAGGTTCAGGTAGTCGATCTGGCTGGCGTCCAGGCCGGCACAGCGCAGGGCTTTTTCCATCGCCTGGCGGGCGCCGCGACCGCTGGGTTCCGGCGCGGAAATGTGGTGCGCGTCAGAACTGGCGCCATCCCCGAGCAGGGCGATCGAATGGCCGTCGCCTGGCGTCTTGCTCATGAGAAACAGCACAGCCGCCTCGCCAATGTTGATACCGCTGCGGTTCACCGAAAACGGGTTGCAGCGCTCGTTCGACACCGCTTCCAGCGCAGAGAAACCGTTCAAGGTCAGTTTGCACAAACTGTCCACGCCACCGCACAGCACCGCATCGCACAAGCCCAGGTCCAGGAGGCGACGGGCGCTCATCAAGGCCCGCGCGCTGGAGGTGCAGGCGGTGGAGATCACATAGGAGGGCCCGCTCAAGCCAAGCCAGTCGGAAAGGAAATTGGCCGGCGCGCTGAGTTCCTGTTGCTGGTAATCGTAGCCTTCGGGGAACCGCTGCTCGCGCAGGTAATGGGCAATGCCCTGGCTGGCCTCGTCGATGCCCGAGGTGCTGGTGCCCAGAACGATACCGATGCGCGCGGGGCCGTACGCCTCGATGGCCTGATCGATGTCGGCACGAATCTGCAACCCGGCTTCGAGCAGCAGTTGATTGTTGCGGCTGCGTTGCGCCGCCAGTGCCCCGGGGATGGGGGCCAGTTCTCCCCTTACCGCAGCCACCGGCAATGCCCGCTCGGCCACCCAGCCGGCTTCGACGCGCACGCCCGAGCAATCGCCGGCAAACAGGTTGCGCGCGACGTTTTGTTTGTCCCGGCCCAAGGAGCAGATGACCCCGAGGGCGTTCAGATAAGCGGTCATGGTGCGCTCTCGGTCAGCGGTGTGATGCGGTAGTGCGGGCCTTGGGGCAGGCGCAGCTCAAAATCCAGGGGCCGTTTGTAGCGCACCTGCCAACGCGCATCGAGGGCTCGTTCGACACCGTGTTGCCGGGCGACGGGGTAGCGATCGGCAAGCTCGGTTTCCGGGGTCAAGGCGAACAATAGCGCAGCGAACAATTCCCGCGCCTCGGCATTGGGCGGCAGCAGACCGTCGGCTTGCCATTGGTTGTCCACCAGGCGCTGGCGCGCCAGGGGAATGCCCAGCGGGTCCATCATCGACCAGCGTATGCCGGTGTTTTCACGCTGGATCACCAACAGCCAATCCTGGCGCTGGCCGTCCAGTTGCCGCTCGATGTGCAATTGCAGTGGCAGCGCCAGGGTTGGCATGCGCTCGGGCAGCGGCGCGTGGCTGGCGCAGGCACTGAGCAGCAGCAGGCAACCGATCAACAGGCAGCGGATCATGTGGCGGTCCCTTCGAGCGGCTTGCGTGCCACCACGTTGACCAAGGTTTCTTCGCGCTCGCCGAACGGCTTGGGCCGGCGCAGGCCCCAACGCTCCAGGAGGCCGAAGTCCTTGGCGCGGCTCCACCACAGGTACGGATAGGACACGTTGCGGTCCTCGAACTGGAAGCCTTGGTTGCGGATCATCGCCAAGTATTGCGCGGCGCTTTTCTGCACGTGCATGGGATGGCGGAACAGCCAGCGGATCACCCAGGTATCGATGTAGGCTTCGGTGGATTCGGCAAACAGCAGGTAGCCGCCGGGCTTGAGCACCCGATAGAACTCGGCGAGGGCTTTTTCCTGTTCCACCAGGTGGTGAAAGGTCTGGTGGCAGAACAGCAGGTCGACGCTGGCATCGGGCACGGCCAAGGTCGCGCAATCGCTGCCGATCAGTTCCACGGCCATGCCCTGGCGAGCGGCTTCTTGGGCGCTCAGGTCCAGGCTGTGGGGGTCGGCGTCCACGCCAATCAGGCGTTGCGGCGCGAATGCCTGGCGCAGGTACTGGAACGACTTGCCCTGGCCGCAACCGGCATCCAGCAGCACCGGATTGGAAGGCGGCGCGGTATTGAACAGACCGCGCAGATCCTCGACCGCCACGCGCAGCACATGATGCTGCCAGGTGTGGCTGCGCAGGAACCAGAAGCCGAAGCGGGTTTCTTGGACGTAGTTATCGCTCAGGTAGCTCATGGTTGTTTGCTCATGGCGCTGGGCTCGCGCAGATTTCCGAGAGCACGCGCAGGCGCCGCTTGGGTTCGCTGACGAACGGGTTGCGTTGATCCCAGGCATAGCCGGCGAGGATCGAACTGATCATCCGGCGGATGTCGGCGGAGCCTTCGGTGTAGTAGATCACGTCCTGGAACGTGCCGGCATACCAGCCTTCGACGTAGCAGCGGAACGTGTCGACGCCGCGTTTCAGTGGCTCGGCGAATTCGCCCTGCCAATCCACCTGCTCGCCTTGCAACTGACGATGCAGCACGCCGGCGGCCATGCTCGCCGAGCGCATGGCGATGGTCACGCCGGAAGAAAACACCGGATCGAGGAATTCCGCGGCGTTGCCCAGCAGGGCAAAGCCAGGGCCGTGCAGGGTCTTCACGTTGGCCGAGTAGCCACCGATGGTCCGAGCCGGAGTGTCCCACGCAGCATTGGCCAGCACGCCGGACAGGCTTGGGGTCTCGTCGATAAAGCCGCGCAGGCAGGCATCGAGGTCATTAGTGCGGCCGGCGAAATGTTCCGCTGCCGCGACCACGCCCACCGAGCAACGCCCATCGCTGAAGGGGATGGTCCAGAACCACACGTCGCGTTTCGTCGGATGGGTGGTGATGAGGATCTTCTCGCGGTCGAATACCGGGCTGTCGATGCGGTCCTCGATGTGAGTGAACACGGCCTGGCGCACCGGGAAATTGGACGGCGCCTCAAGGTCCAGCAGGCGCGGCAGGACCCGGCCATAGCCGCTGGCGTCAAGGACGAAATCCGCCTCGACCCGGTACTCGCTGCCATCCTCGCGCTGCACGCCCAGTTGCGGCCTGGCGAGGCTGAAATCAACGTTGGCAATGGCCTGGCCGTAGCGAATTTCCACCCCTTGCAGGGCCGCATGGTCGGCCAGCAACTTGTCGAAGTCGGCGCGCTGGACCTGGAACGTAGTGGGCTTGCCCTCGCTGAAAGTGTCGCCGAAATCGAAGGCGCTGTAGCGCTCGCCCCAGGCGAATGCAGCGCCGTTCTTGCGCTGGAACCCAGCGGCATTGACCGCGTCGAGCATGCCGGCTTCTTCGACAAAATCCAGACAGTGGGACAACAGGCTCTCGCCGATGGAGAACCGCGGGAAATGCTGGCGCTCGATGACCAGCACGTCATGCCCCTTGCGCTTGAGCAGCGCGGCGGCGATGGCGCCGGAAGGGCCTGCGCCAATGATGACGACCTGTCGACGTTCCATTTCAACTGTTGACACTGGGGCTCCTGGCCGGGACGGCGTGCGAAGGAATACGGTGAAAACCGGCCAGGGCCGGCAGCAAAGTCGCGATCAAACCCATCAGCATCAGCGCGAAGTACAGCGCGTGGCTGATGAGTTGTTGTTGCAGCAGCAGATTGAGGAAGACGATTTCACTCAAGCCGCGAATATTCAGCAAGATACTTTCCCGCACGCGGCTGGCGCCGGCGAAGGACGCCCCGGCCCAGCCGAGCCCAAGCCAGTTGCCCAGCAGTTTGCTGGCAATGGGCAACAGCAGCAACGCCCCCAGCTGGGCCCAGCCGAGGCTGTCCATCGCGCTGTGCACGTTGATCTGCACGATACCGAACGTCAGGATCAACGGGATGGCCAGGTAGGTCTGCAACCTGTTCATCCACTCGGCGCCGAGGGGCAATACCAGCGGCACCTTGAGCGCGGCCATGCACAGCAGGTAGCCGATGCCGACGATGAGCGCATTGAGTCGGTAATGTTCGGCCACCACCAGCAGGGCGAAGAACAGGGCGCTGTGCAGCAACGGTTGGCGCAGGCCGGCCAATCGCAGCAGCATCGGCAGACAGGCACCGGCCAGCGGCAGCAACAGGTTGCCCAGGTGCAGGCTGCCCTGGGCCAGGGCGAACAGGCTCCAGCAGATCAGGTCGATCAGGATGGCCGTCTGTACCAATCGGCGAGTGGCGGCGGGCGGGTAGGCGATATGGCGCAGGTACAGGTACAGCACCGGTATCGCCGTGATCGCGAACAGCAGCCCCACCGCCAGCGAGCTGATCCAGGGCTGGGGTGGCAGCAGCCAGAACGCGGTCGCCAAGCCACAGGCAAACGGTACGCCAAAGCTTGGCAGGGCAATCTTCACGCTCTGGCGGTCCAGGCGCAGGTCGATCACATCGCTGAGGATATGCCCCAGCAACAGGGCGAAGGCGAGGCTGTAGAGATTCTTCAACCACACGGGCGAAACCAGTTGCGCACCGCTGAGGTGCCAGCCCGGCTCGATCCAGCCATACATCAACAAGGGCAGGCCGAACGTCGCCAGCAGCAATTGGCTGACGATGGGGATCAGCCCGAAGCGTCGCCCGGCCAGCGTCGCCACGGCGAACAGCGCCAGGGCCATGACCCAGAACAGCGCCGTCATCATTGGACCGGCTCCGCAGTGCTGGGCCCATGGGGTTGGCGCCCGGCCCACGGTGCAAGCAGGAAGCTGAACGCCAATCCGAGGCTTACCGCCAGACCGAAATTACTCACCGCCGGTGTGCTGGAAAGCGCCAGCAGGCCGAACGACAGCCAGGTGGTGATCGCCGCCAGCAGCGTACCCAGCAGGCTCACGGCGGCTCCGCCAATCTGCTCACGCATCAGGATCGCGTAGTCGACGCCGATGGCGGTCACCAGCAACAGGCCGAACAGGCTGAACAGCGTCAGCGGCTGTCCCAGCCAGCCGAGGCTCGCCAGGCTGCACAGCGCGGCCAGGAGCGGCAGGGCGACAACGCGCAACGCGCCGCCGGCCCCGAACGGCCAGATCAGCACCAGGACGATCAGCACGCAGGAGGCCAGTTTCAATTCGGCGGCGCTGACCTGCGTGGCGGCAAAGACGCGATTGAGGTCACCCAGGCGATCGACCAATTGCACGCCGGGCAAGTCAACCGCCTGCACCCGCAGCAACGCGGCATCGTTCAAGCCTTGCAGGCTGACCACCGCCGCCACGCCCTGCGCTGTCGGGCCGAGCCAGAGGGTGCGATAGGGTTCTGCGAGCGGGCCGGTCAGCGCGGCGTCGATGTCGGTCACTGGCAGGGCCTGCAATTGCTGCAACTGCGCTTGCAACGCGGCAACCGGCACGCCGACGTCCAGCAATGGCTGCCAGAACGCCGGCAACCGGGCCAGGGCCTCACGGATTTTTTGTTGCTCGGCGGGCGGGCTGACCAGTTGATTGAGGGACAGGTAGCCCTGGAGTTTTTCCAGGCCGATCAACTGGTCCAGCCGCTCGTTGAGGGCGGTCTGGCGCTCCAGCAGTTGCGCTTGGTCGTCGGCACGGATCAGGAAAAACTGGCTGGTGGGCTGGAAACCGGTGATGCGAGCCACATCGCGGGCTTCGTCGGTCAGGTGCCGGGGCGTGCCGATCCACTGGCGGATGTCGTTCTTGCTGCTCAGTTGCCATAGGCCACCACCACAGAAGGCCAACAGCAATGCCAATAGGACGGGCGTGCGCACCCGGGCCAGCAGCGCTTCTCGGCACTGGAGCATGGCTTCGCACACCCGCAGCGGCCACTGTGCGGGGCGCAAGTCCGCCCGCTTGAGCAACGCCGGCAACAGGCAGACCGCCGTCAGGTAGGCGCCGACCAGGCCTGCGGCGGAGAAGATGGCGATCTGGGTCAGGGCCGGGAAAGGTGTCCAGGCCAGTGCGAGGTAGCCGATGCAGGTAGTGGCCAGGCTCAGGCTCAGGCCCGGCAGGGTCAAGCGCAGCGCCGGCCAGCTGCGCCACGGCTTGAGGCTCCAGCTCTTGGACAAATAATGCAGTGGGTAATCCACGGCGACGCCGATCAAGCTCGAACCCAAGACCAGGGTCATGACGTGCATGCGACCGAACACTGCCACGCAGGCCACCGCGCCGAACAACATGCCCACCAGCACCGGCACGAACGCCAGCCACACGGCAAAGCGGCGGAAGGCCAGCAACAGCAGCAACAGGATGCCCACCGTTGCGCCGCCGCCGACCCAAGTGATTTCCCGCGAGGCCTGTTGCTGTCCGCTGGCGGCGTAAAGCAGGCCGCTGGCTGCCAAGAGATTGCCCTGGGCCTGGCTCGCGTGCTCGCGGCTGCGTTGCAGCAGATCGGCCACCTGCAGGGGCAGGTTCATGTCGAAGGCATTGCCCTGGGTGCGGGCCCGCAACATGACCCAATGCTTGCCGTCGGCTTCGGCAACCAGCGCACCGCTGCCGACGTCCAGCTCGATGGCGCCGCGCTGGGGCTGGCTGTTCTGGATGCGCCCGGTCAGGCCTAGCCAGTCGTCCTGGCTCGGCACCAGGCTGAAGCCACTGAACGGGTCGAACAGCGCTTGCACCCGTTGCTGGATAAAGGCCTCGGGCTGGTCGATCAACTGTTGCCGATCAGTTGCCGACAGCATGGCCAGCCGGCCGTCGAGCAATTGCCTGCGCAGCGCAGGCAGGTCGGCTTCAAGCGTCCACTGGACCTTATCGAACAGGCCGCTGGCCTGCCATTGCTCGCCCAGGCTGCGGGCCAGGGCGATGGCTTGCTGGCGGTCGGCGTGGCCGACGAGCACCAACACTTCGCGGTTCAGTGGTTCCTGCATGCGTTGTTCAGCGATCAGCTCCAGCGCATCTGGCGATGTGCCCGGCACCAGTTCCATCAGGTTCGCCGACAACGGCGCACCGTTGCGCCATTGCCAACCGGCGAGCGCCAGCACTGCCAGCAGCAGGATCAAGAACAGCCACGGCAGCCTCCGTTCACTCGGCAAAGTCATGTTGCTCCGCTTCGCTCAAGGGTTGCGTGCTGGTGCTCTCGCGCATAAGCAGGACGGTACTGTCGCCTTGGGCTTCCAGCAATTCAATGCGCTGGACCAATTGGCCGCCGTCAATGTTGATCTGGTTGAAGACCTGCTTGAGCAGCGCCGAGCGTGGGGTCAGGGTGAGTCTCCATTGTTGCGGCTCCCCCGACAGGTTCAGCTCAAAGTCACGCTGCAAGCCACTGCTGTCGCCCTGCAACACCGCCAGGAACAACCGGTTCTGCTGGGCGCCGGCGCTTTTGTTCGGCAGTATCTGCCAGGTGCTGCCGTCCCGCCGGGCTATGCCTTTGGCGGTGATGCGGTAGTCCTGTTGCAGCGGCGTTTGCAGCAGCCACAGCAGGCCCTGGTTTTTCGCCAGCACGAAGCGGCCCTTGCTGACGAGGGGCTGGGGCAGGGCGCGCAGGTGTTTTTCCTGGATGAACTGGCCGTGGATCACGTCCGGGCGCGCCAGTTGATCGCTCAATTGCTGCAGGTCGAACGCCTGGGCCAGCGGCGACAGGCTGCACAGCAGCAGCCAGGTGAGCAGGCGCTTCATGACAGTTTCCTCTCGACCGCTTCGACAAACACCCGAGGCGAGGCCAGCAGCATCTCGCGAGTGGCCATGTCCACGGCCACTTGAACGGAACTGGCGCGGGTGAAGCGTTCGCCGGTTGCGGCGTCACTGATCAGGTAGTTGATCTTCAGCCGGTTTTCCCACTCCACCAGACTGGCGCGCACGGTCAGGGTCTGGCCGAACACGGCACCGCGTACGTAGCGCAACTGCAGGTCGATCACCGGCCACGCATGCCCCGATTCGAGCATGTCGTTGTAGTTGTGGCCGATCAGGTCGAGCAGGGCACAGCGGGCCACTTCCAGGTATTTGACGTAGTGGCCGTGCCAGACCACGTTCATCGAGTCGACGTCAAAAAACGGCACCACGATCCGGGTGTCGACGTGCAGAACGCCTTGGCTACGCATGCAGCCTCCAGTGTTGTTCGGCAATGCGTTGCAGGCACAGGCGCAGTTCGCCTTCCAGGGCGCGGTCTTCAATGACCGGCGGGAAATCCTCGGTCAGTTGCTCGTGCATCGTGGCCAGGGCCGGTGGCAGCGGTCGTGCGTCTTCGGCGCGGCTGCGCAGCCAGACGCCCTGGTTGGCGGCCAACAAGGTGGCGGCGGCGACCTGTTCGGTCAGCTCCAGCACGCGGATCGCGTCTCGGGCAGCGATGGTGCCCATGCTCACCTTGTCTTGGTTGTGGCACTCGGTAGAGCGCGAGAACACGCTGGCCGGCATCGTGTTTTTCAGGGCTTCGGCGGTCCAGGCGCTGGTGCCGATCTGCACGGCCTTGAAGCCGTGGTTGAGCATCGCCCGCTCGGCGCTGGCGCCGGACAGATTGCTGGGCAGGCCATGGTTGTATCGCTCGTCCACCAGCAGGGCGAGCTGGCGATCCAGCAGATCGGCGACGTTGGCCACCAGATTCTTCAGGCTGTCCATGGCGAAGGCGATGTGCCCACCGTAGAAGTGCCCACCATGGAGCACGCGCTCGGCTTCGGCGTCGATGATCGGGTTGTCGTTGGCGCTGTTGAGTTCGGTTTCGATGAACCCGCGCAGCCAGCCCAGGCTGTCGGCCAATACCCCGAGCACATGCGGGGCGCAGCGCAGGGAGTAGCGATCTTGCAGACGATGCAACGGCGCGGTCGGGGCGTCGATGGCCAGGTCCTTGCGCAGCCACGCGGCGACTTGCATCTGCCCCGGGTGCGGCTTGGCGGCGAACAGGCGTTCATCGAAGTGTTCCGGATTGCCTTGCAGGGCGACCACGTTCAGCGCGGTGATGCGGGTCGCCAGTTGCAGCAGGTAGTCGGCGCGGGCAAAGGCCAGGCAGGCCAGGCCGGTCATCACGGCGGTGCCGTTCATCAGCGCCAAGGCTTCCTTCGGCCGCAGCACCAGCGGCGTCCAGCCCAGTTCGCGGTGCACGTCGGCGGCCAGGCGGCGTTCGCCACGGAACATGACTTCCCGTTCACCGGACAACGTAGCGGCGACGTAGGACAGCGGCGTCAAGTCGCCGCTGGCGCCCACCGAACCTTCTTCCGGGATCAGCGGCAGGATGTCGTGCTTGAGGAAGGCCTGGAGCCGTTCCAGCAGTTCCACCCGCACCCCCGACACACCGTGGCACAGCGACTGCAAACGGGCCGCCAGCACGGCACGAGTGGCTTGGGCATCGAGCAGTTTGCCCAGGCCGCAGCCGTGGAAGGTGTAGAGGTGACGGGGCAGGGCCTCGACGTGGTGCAACGGCACGGCCACCACGCAAGAGTCGCCGTAGCCGGTGGTCACGCCATAGATGACGCCTTCCTTGTCCAGCAGGGAATCGAGGAACTGCGCACCCTTGGCAATGCGCTGGCGGAACGTCGGATCATCCTGCAATTGCGTCGGCGCCTGACGGTTGGCCAGGGCCAGCACATCTTCAATGCGCAGGGGGCGTTCGCCGAAGGTTACCGGCTCAAGAGTGGGCATCGTCATCGGTCTTCCAGAAAGGGTAAAAGTTGAACCACTGTTGTGGCCCCTGGAGGCAGTATTGCGCCAGGCGTTCGGCGTACAAGCCGGCCCAATGGGCAATCACGTGGTCGCGTTCGTTGCGCTTCCACACCACGGCATCGGCGAACGGTTCGAGGGTGACCCGATAGTGTCCTTCGTGCTTGAGACACATCAGCAGGTTGACCGGGCATTTCAGCAGGCCGGCCAACAGCCAGGGGCCTTGCGGGAATGCCGCCGGATAACCCATGAAGTCCACCGTCACGCTGCGCCCGCCATGCAGCGGTACGCGATCGCCAGCGATCGCCAGCCACTCACCGCGCTCCAGGCGTTCGCTCAGTTGCAGCATGATCACCGGGTTCAGCTCGCTGACCTGGATCAGCCGCAAGTGCGTGGCGCCGGCTTCGCCCAGCAAGCGATTGAATTGCTCGGCGTGCTTGGTATGCACCAGCACGTTCATGGTGACCTTTTCACCCAGTTCGGCCAGGGCTCGGCACATTTCCAGGTTGCCCAGGTGTGCGCCGACCAACATCTGCCCTCGCGTGTCGCGCAAATGGTTGCGCAGCAGCGCCGGGTCGACGATTTCGATCTGCTCGATGCTTAGCTTGCCGTTCCAGACGTCGAGCTTGTCCAGCAGGGAGTCGGCGAAGGCCATGAATTGCCCAAAGACTCGACGGTGGGTCGGGCGCAACTCGGGGCGGCCGCTCCAGTCGGCGAGGCGCTGCTGATACTGCCAGGCCGCCTGCCGGGCGCTGCGACCAAAAACGAAGAAGTACAGGACGATGCCGTACAGCACTGGTGTCAGCAGCCGACGGCCCAACACCTTGGCGGCAAACGCGGTGAGTTTCATCAGCCAGAAACTACCGCGCTCCTGGCGATCCGCCCAGTGCTGCTGGTCAGTGTTCATGGGCGCCACCGTTGCCAGAGAATCACCGGCAAGCGCACCAGCATGCCGAAGAACAGCCGGGTGTGCATGCGAGAAATCAGCACATTGTCGTGGAACAGGCGAAAGTGCGAGACCCCGTCCAGAGGGTAACGGACCCGCGTGCGCAGCCAGCGCATCGGCTGGTTGCGCCAGGACAGGCGCACGAGGATGTCCGAGTCGAAATCCATGCGCTTGCCGATGTTTGCCGAGTCGATCAGTGCCAGGGTCGGTGCCAGGGGATAGACCCGCAAACCGCACATCGAATCGCGGATCTGCAGGGACAGGCTGTTGATCCAGACCATTACGTGGGTCAGGTAGCGTGCGTAAAGGCGGCCTTTCGGCACGCTGGCGTCGTACAGGGGGTAACCGCAGATCAGCGCGTCGGGATGAGCGCTGGATTGTTCGATGAAGGTGCGTACGTCGCCCAGGTCGTGCTGCCCGTCGGCGTCGACCTGCAAGGCGTGACTGAAACCCAGGCGCGCGGCCTCCCGCAGCCCGGTCATCACCGCGCCGCCCTTGCCCTGATTGACGGCCAGCCGCACCAGGTGAACCCGTTCGTTTTCAGCCAATTGTTCGAGCACCGCCGCGCAAGCCGCGCTACTGGCATCGTCCACCAGCACGCAGGGCAAGCCGCTGCCGAGCAATGCCTGGACCACCGTTGCGATGGCGGTTTCGTGGTTGTAGACCGGGATGACGGCGCAGGGGTTATGCATATTCTGCTCCTTCCACGGTTTCACTGTGCACAACCTTCCTGTGGCGAGGGGATTTATCCCCGCTGGGTTGCGCAGCGACCCCAAATTCTGTGCAACGACACAGACTGATGGTGAGCGCTTCGCACTCGAGCGGGGATAAATCCCCTCGCCACAGAAGCACAGCGGTGCGGTTAGTCATCGGCCACCCCCAACACAATCCGCCCACTGGAGCACGCCGCTGTGTCATTGCGAAAGGCAAAGTACAACTTGCCGCGCTCACGATCGAAGCGCAGGTGCAGCTGGATTTCATCACCGGGTCGCACCAGTTGCTGGAATTTGAGCACCTCCATGCCGACGAACCGGGGCGGCAAGTCCAGCAATCGACGGCCCAGGTTCAAGGCCCAATCGACTTGCACCACCCCCGGAAGGACCGGCGCGGTGGGAAAATGGCCGCTGAAGTATGCAAGGTCGGGGGGCACCGCCAGGCGCAGGCTCCATTCGCCGTCGGTTTGAATTTGCTCAAGCACCTCAGGGGCTTTTGGACGCGGCGCCATCAACACGGCTTCGACTTCGGCCTGGGGCAGCTTGCCCTGTGCGTTTAACGGCAGTTGCCGCAGCCAGCGCCAGCGCCGTGGCAGCGCCAAGGTTTCACAGTGCCCGCTCAAGTGCTGGCGCAGGGCTTGGGTCACGGCCCGCCGGCCCAGATTGCGCAGGGCCAGCAAGCCGGTTTCGCTGAGCGCCAGCAGGGCACCGAGGGAGGCTCGGTTCTCCTGCACGACGCCCAGCCGCGCATCGCTGACCCATTCGTGGGCCGTCAACGCCTGTTCCAGCATGGGCAGCGAGATGCGCTTTTCTTCGAGCTTGACGATGCGGTCCAAGCGGCCGAGCAATTGGAAGCGGCCATCCGCCGCGATCCGCGCCGCGTCGGCGGTGTGTTCCACATGACCGGCCGGCAAATAAGGCGAGGTAATCAGCAAGGCGCCGTCACTGTCCTGGCTCAGCTCGACACCGGCGAACGGTTGCCACAAGTCGCCGCCCTGGCGCCAGGCAATGCCGCCGGTTTCCGAGCTGCCGAAAACTTCCGTCGGCCATTGTCCCAGGCGTTGTTCGAGACTCTGGGCCGCGTCGGCAGGCAAGGCGCCCCCAGAGGAAAACACCCGGCGCACGCTGCCCAAGGCTGGCCAGTCGAGGTTATCGCCCATGCGCTTGAGCAGCGCCGGGCTCGCGACCCAGGCAAACGCCGGATGCTCGCGACTGGCGCGCTGCATATCCTCCGGGAAGGCCAGTTGCCGACGAACGAAGGTGCGCCCGGCGCACAGCGGCCACAGCACCCGGAACAGCAAGCCGTAGATATGCTGGGCGGCGACGCTGCCGATCATGCAGGCGTCCGGGCCAAGGTCGGCGCCCCACAACTGCTCCAGCGCCTGGACTTCATTGCTCAGCTGGCGCAGGGTTTTTTCGATGCGTTTGGGCTCGCCACTGGAACCGGAGGTGCACAGGGCCAGCCAGCATTGATCGAGATCCAGCTCAGCGGCTTCCAGCGGAGCCTGTCGCAGGTCATTGGGTTGGGTGTCGCCGGGCAGGTCGGTCAGCCACAAGTCGACATCGGCCGACCAGCGCTGGCGGGTCTGCGGTTGCAGGTCAGCGGGCAGCAGCACGCGCGCGCCGGCGCGCCAGGCGCCGAGCAGGGCAACCGCCAGGTCCGCTGCATCATCCAGATGCACGGCCAGGCGCCGGATGCCCCGGGCTTGCAATCCGGCGGCCAGGCTGAGCGCGTCTGTGCGCAGTTGCGCGTGGTCCAGTCCCGGCCCGACCGCTACCGCGCGGCCTGGCTGGGCCTCGAGCAGTATCTGCTCAAGCGTTATCCAATTCATGGGCGGCCTCTTACCCGTTGTCGTATGAGCCATTCAATGGCAAACAGCAGCCCCATCAATCCGTAGGAAATCAGGCCGGTGTACAACATCCACCAGCTCAGCGGCGCCCAAAGGGTCAGGGCGGCGGCGAGCAAACCGTTACACAGGAAAAACACACTCCAGGCCACCGTGACCTGGCGGGTATAAACCACCGCCTTGGCCGGCAACCGTGGTTCGCGCAGGCGGGCCAGACGCTCGATGATCGGCGGGCCGTACTTCAGGCTCAGCGTGAACAGCGCGAGCATGAACGCGCTGATCAACACCGGATACCAGCGCAGCAAGAGCGGGCTGTCGAATACCGCGAGCAACACGCAAAAAAAGATCGCCGTGACCGCCATCCAGCGTTTGCCGGGCCCGGCCTTGCCGAGGAACGCCCGGGCCAGCCACAGGCAGCCCAATAGAAGCCCGAACTGCCAGGGGGCGAAGTGCTCCATGCCGAAATACACCGCAAAAGGGTATAGCAGGCCCGCCAGCAGCAGGCCGAGGCCAATCAGCCGGCTCATGCGGCCGGCTGGACCAGTCGATAGACCGCCTCGACTACATCGTTGACGGTGCGCACCGATTTGAATTCTTCAGCGGCGATTTTCTTGCCGGTCTGGCGCTTGATGTGGTCGATCAGGTCGACTGCATCGATGCTGTCGATTTCCAGATCCTGATACAGGTTCGACTCCAGCGTTACACGCTCAGGGTCCAGCTCGAAGAGCTCGACCAGGGCATTGCGCAGGGTGTTGAAAATATCGTCACGAGTTTGCATGGTCGGTCTCAGGCGCTTTTTGCAGTGACGAAGGCCGCAAGGCTTGCCACGTTGCTGAAATGGTTACGGGTGTCCTTGGCATCGGCGTCGATCTTGATGCCATATTTTTTCTGGATCGCCAGGCCAAGCTCCAAGGCATCCACCGAGTCCAGGCCCAGGCCGTCGCCGAACAGGATCTGATCGTCGCCGATGTCGTCGATACCGATGTCCTCCAGGCCGAGGGCCTCGATGATCAGTTGTTTGATGTCACGGTGCAGATCGCTCATCTTCGGCGAGCTCCTTGATGAAATAGTGATGCAAATAATCGTTGAGCCGGCGTGAAGCCTGTGGCGCAGGGCCCAGCGCGGCGAAAGCCTGTGGGTCTATATCGGCACCGACGCGAAAACTGAAGTGCACGCGGCGCAGGGGGATGCGGTACCAGGGCTCGGCCTTGGTCAAGGTCGTGGGGCTGACCTTGATCGTCACCGGTGTGAGGATTTTCGCACCCCGCAGGGCAATGGCGGCGGCGCCTCGATGAAAGGCCGGCGCTTGGCCCGGCTGGGTGCGCGTGCCTTCGGGAAAGACAATCAGGCATTGGCCATCCTGCAGGGCGTTGCTGGCGGCATCGAGCATGTCCATGCTGCCGTCGTTGCTGATGTATTGGGTCGAACGCAGTGGGCCACGGGTGAAAGGGTTGTCCCACAGGCTTTGCTTGACCACGCAGTTGGCGTCGCGCACCAGCCCGATCAGGAACACCACGTCGATCAGCGACGGGTGGTTGGCGATGATCATCTGCCCCGGGCGGCCGAGTTTCTCCGCGCCATCGATCTGATAGGTGAGCACACCGGTGCGGGCCATGAATCGAATGAAGAACCAGAACAGGCGCCCGACTGTTCTACGGGCTCGCTGCCGATGGGTCTGCGAGTCGCCGGGCAGCGCGTTGAGCAACGGAAACACCAGCAACCGCAGGCACAGCCCACCCAGCCCGAAGAGAGCGAAGCTCGCGGCGGTCGCGAACAAGCGCCAGTAATAGGCGTCGCGATGTTTACCGGTCACCGGTTGCGTTGCCAGGTCCATAGACGATTCTTCCAGGCATGTTGGCAGGTGAGTTGGTTGCCCAGCAGCGTACGCAACAGATCCAGGGCATGGGGCCAGTCGCTGACCGGCAGCGGGGCCGGCGGATTGGCTAATTGCAGTTGCCAGTCGTCGCCACGGGTCAGCAACAGCCCCACTGCGTAGGGAAACGGTACGTCGTCGACCCAAGGCGCGTAGACGCTGGGCGGTTGCTCTTCGGTGATGACCAGCAACACCGCTGGCGTGCCCTCGTCGAGCAAGGCGGCGGCCTCCAGCATGCCGTGTTCAAGGCCATCGCCCGTCGCGGCCAGGGCCGTCATCTCGCTGGTTTCGCCGCGCATGATCGACCACAAGCCAATCACCGCGTTGTGCACCGACAGGCTGAACTGGGTAGGAGACAGCGGTTGATCCCCGGCCAGGTCCTTGAGAATCTCAAAAGTGCGCGGGGTTTCGCCATGGCGGGAAATAAAGACCAACGGTAGGTCCGGTCGCCCCTCGGCCAGCGGCCAGGCGACGCTGAAGGCCATGCGGGCCAAGCGGCTAAGGCGTCGGCGTTGCATGGCGGGCAGGAACGACACGTCGGGGGCCGCATCGCTGACGGGCGGCACGACCGGTTGTCGGCTCCATGCCTGCCAATCGTCCACGCTTTCGAGCCCAGGGGCCCACGCGCGCCATTGGGCGATATTGAAATTGATCACAGACTCATCCCACCCCTGCGGGCTTTTATTGTCACGGTTCAGTGGTTTGACCCGCGTCCAACCCTGCATGGCCTTGCGACCCAAGTGGCGCGCATTATCCCGGTGCGGTTGGCTTGTAGCAAATACTGGTTACATTTCGTCCAGACAAAATCATCAAGGAACCAGACCCAACACGGGACCGCCATTGTGACGGTTAAAAAGTGATTGTCTGTCAGGCGCTTCCTTCATATACAGGCGAATTGACGCTCGGTTGTCTGAAAAAGCCACCGACGCCGTAATCCGATCATGGGGAAGGTAGCGAAGCGGTGTGTTGCGCTACTACACTCGGGAATCTTTGATACACGGAGGTTTTGTCATGCGGCGTGTGGTGTTCAATCAGAAAGGTGGCGTAGGCAAGTCCAGCATCGCCTGTAATCTGGCGGCGGTCAGCGCCAGCGAGGGGTATCGCACGCTATTGGTCGACCTGGATGCCCAGGCCAACTCAACTCAATACCTGACCGGCCTGACCGGCGATGACATTCCCATGGGCATCGCCGACTTTTTCAAGCAGACCCTGTCATCTGGGCCCTTCTCGAAAAAGAACAGAGTGGATATCTACGAAACGCCGTTCGACAACCTGCACGTCATCACGGCCACCGCAGAACTGACCGATCTGCAGCCCAAGCTCGAGGCAAAACACAAGATCAACAAGCTACGCAAGCTGCTCGAAGAGCTGGACGAGGATTACGACCGGATCTATCTGGATACTCCGCCGGCCCTCAACTTCTACGCGGTTTCAGCGTTGATCGCGGCGGATCGGGTATTGATTCCTTTCGACTGTGACAGTTTCTCCCGCCAGGCACTGTATGGCCTGCTGTCGGAAATCGCCGAGCTCAAGGACGATCACAATGAAGAACTGGAAATCGAAGGCATTGTCGTCAACCAGTTCCAGGCCCGCGCCAGCCTGCCCCAGCAGATACTCGACGAATTGATCGCCGAAGGCTTGCCGGTGCTGCCCGTTTACCTGAGCAGCTCCGTGCGCATGCGTGAGTCTCACCAGGCGAGCCTGCCACTGATCCACCTGGACCCACGGCATAAACTGACCCAGCAGTTCGTGGAGTTGCATGGGTTGCTGGAAAACGCCTGATTCAAATCCCCTGGCCGCGCAGCCAGCTCATCAACTGCGGCAAGGGGAACGCGCCGCTTTGGCGTGCTACTTCTCGGCCGTCCTTGAACAGGATCAGACTGGGTATCGAGCGAATCCCCAACTGCGCCGACAATTGTTGATTGGCTTCGCTGTCGAGCTTGGCCAACCGGCACTTGCCGGCCAGCTGCGCGGCGGCCTGTTCGAACACTGGCGCGAAGGATTTGCATGGGCCGCACCAATCCGCCCAGACATCTATCAATAACGGCAGGTCGCCCTTGATCTGGCTGGCGTAGTCGCCTTGCTTGAGTTCGAAGGGTTTGCTCGATAACACCTGGGCCTTGCAGCGCCCGCACTTGGGCTGGTCGCCCAGGCGTTCGGCGGGTATGCGGTTGAGCCCGTTGCAATGGGGGCACGGGATGAGCATCGGGTCGTCTCCTGGAATTTGGTTACTCAGGTTGGACACTATATAGAAACCAACACAAAAACCTGTGGGAGTGAGCCTGCTCGCGATGACGGTGTGCAGTCAGGAATCCTGGACTGGCAGACCGCTATCGCGAGCAGGCTCGCTCCCACAGGGTATCGGTGTTGCTGATTATTTGGCCTGGGTCAGCGTGTTGTAGCTGGTCATCAGGTTGCGGTAATCCGGGATGTGGTTGGAGAACAAGGTTGCCAGGCCTTCCACGTCGTTGCGCCAGTCGCGGTGCAGTTCACAGGCCAGGCCGAACCAGGTCATCAATTGCGCACCCGAGGAGGACATGCGGTCCCAGGCCGATTGGCGGGTCAGTTCGTTGAACGTGCCGGAGGCATCGGTGACCACGAACACATCGAAACCTTCGGCCAGGGCGGACAGTGCTGGGAAAGCTACGCAAACTTCAGTCACTACGCCGGCGATGATCAGTTGCTTCTTGCCGGTGGCCTTGATTGCCTTGACGAAGTCTTCGTTGTCCCAGGCGTTGATCTGGCCAGGGCGGGCAATGTACGGCGCGTCCGGGAACAGTGCCTTGAGCTCGGGTACCAGCGGGCCGTTGGGGCCGGTTTCGAAGCTTGTGGTCAGGATGGTCGGCAGTTCGAAGTACTTGGCCAGGTCGGCCAGGGCCAGCACGTTGTTCTTGAAACGGTCCGGGTCGATGTCGCGTACCAGCGACAGCAGGCCAGCCTGGTGGTCCACCAGCAGAACGGCGGCGTTATCTTTGTCGAGACGGTTGTAGGAAGTGGTCATGGCGTAGCCCTCATTAAGTTTTGGTTGCCGAAGGTTCGGCGTGGTTAAGGTTTTGAATGTCGGTACAGCGTTTATTCGGGATTCATCTGGCCGAAGCGCCGGCTTCAATCCGTGTTGCGTTTCGATGTGTGTAGATTAAAACTGGCACCTTTGACGCGCTAGACTGCAAAAATCAGCCTTAGCGTTCTATTTGGAGAACGATCATCGAAGACCTCAACACGCTGTACTACTTCACCCAGGTGGTTGAGCACCGTGGATTCGCCGCAGCGGGCCGAGCGCTGGACATGCCCAAGTCAAAGCTCAGCCGGCGTATCGCCCAGTTGGAAGAGCGGCTAGGGGTGCGCTTGCTCCATCGCACCAGCCGGCATTGCACGTTGACGGAGATCGGCCAGGCCTATTACCAGCGCTGCCTGGCGATGCGTGTCGAGGCCGAGAGCGCCGCCGAGGTGATCGAGCGCAACCGCTCCGAGCCCCAGGGCCTGGTGCGCATCAGTTGCCCGACGGCGCTGCTCAACAGCTGGGTCGGGCCGATGCTGACCCGCTACATGCTCAAATATCCGCGGGTGGAGTTGTTCATCGAGAGCACCAACCGCCGAGTCGACCTGATCCACGAGGGGTTCGATATAGCGCTGCGGGTGCGCTTTCCGCCGCTGGAAAACACCGACATGGTCATGAAGGTACTGAGCAACAGCACCCAATGCCTGGTGGGCAGCCCTGCATTTGTAGAGCGATTGTCTTCGCCGGCTTCACCGGCGGACCTTAACGGCCTGCCCAGCGTGCATTGGGGCGGTGCGCAACGGGAGTATCAGTGGGAGTTGTTCGGGCCGGACGGCACCCGAGCGTTGATCCGACATGAGCCGCGCATGGTCACCGATGACCTGCTGGCCCTGCGGCACGCGGTGCTGGCTGGCATTGGTGTCGCCCACCTGCCGACCGTGGTGGTGCGCGAAGACATCGCCGCCGGGCGTCTGGTGGAGTTGGTCCCCGGCTGGACGCCGAAATGCGGGATCGTTCATGCAATCTTTGCGTCGCGGCGTGGGTTGCTACCGTCGGTGCGCACGTTGATCGATTTCCTGGCCGAGGAATTCAGCCTCAGTGATATGGCTTAGTGCATTGGCCTCGGGTTGCCATTCATCAGGTGCGCCGCACTGACGGCGCGCCGCGCCCTCAAAACCATACCTGTTCACAACCAGGAGGTCCCATGAGCACCCCTCAAGACCCAACCACCCCCAAGACACTGGACAACCCCAACGATGATGGCTTCGTCCTGGGCACCGCTGGCCGCGACGAAGACCCCAACGCCGCCCCGGCCTATGCCGTTGACAGTCGTCACGATCGGGACGAATTGACCCCGGAAGACGCGCATGGAATGCCCGGCTATCCGGAGGAAAAACCGGCAGCGCCGGCTGGGGAAGAGCCAGAATCAGGCATCGAGACGCCCGAACAGGGGAACGATAAGGCGGGATGAGCAGGCTGCGTTGACCTTCGCCCAGTCAATCTTTCACCCGTGGCGAGGGAGCTTGCTCCCGCTCGGCGGCGCAGCCGTCGTAAAACCGGTTGACGCGGTCAGTCTGAAAAAGCGCGTCAGTCCATTCTGGGGCCGCTTCGCAGCCCAGCGGGAGCAAGCTCCCTCGCCACAGGGTTATGTGTTTGGCGGGAGGGTTACGACGAGCAACTGATCTCCAGATGCTTGCCCCATTCCGGCGGCCGCTCGGCGTAGCTGCCCATCCCCGATTGTTCTTCAAAAGGATTGCTCAGCACGCTGTGCAGGCGGCGGACTTCTTCGTAATCGCCTGACTCGGCGGCGTCGATGGCTTTCTGGGCCAGGTAGTTGCGCAGCACGTAGAGCGGATTGACGGCGTGCATGCGAACGCGGCGCTGGTCCTGGTCGACCGGGCCCTCGCGGTTGACGCGGGCGACGTACAGCTCGGCCCAGGCATCGAAACCCTTGAGATCGACGAATTCGTCGCGCAAGGTGGCGACGGCTTGTTCCGGCGCCTGGTCGCCCAGCCGGCGGAAGAACAGGCTGTAGTCGACGCCGCTGTTCTGCATCAGTTGCAGCAGGCGCTCCACCAGTTTCTGGTCCTCTTCTTCGGCGACGGTCAGGCCGAGGCGGCGGCGCATCAGGTCTAGGTAGTGGGCCTGGTAAAGGGGAAGGTACAAGCCAAGGGTCTCGCGCAGGGCATCGACGCTGATAAAAGGCGTCAGGGCTTGGGCGAGGGCGCTGAGGTTCCATTGGCCGATGGGCACCTGGTTGCTGAACGAGTAACGGCCCTGGTCATCGGAATGGTTGCAGATGAAGTTGGCGTCGAAGTCATCGAGGAAGGCGAACGGCCCGAAATCGAAGGTGATGCCCAGGATCGACATGTTGTCTGTGTTCATCACGCCATGGCAGAAACCATAGGCCTGCCATTTCGCAATCAGCTCGGCGTTGCGCTCGACGATCTCGCGGTACATCGCCAGGTAGGGCTCGGGCTGCTCCCGGCATTGCGGAAAATGCAGGTTCAGCACGTGCTCGGCCAAGGCAGCATGCAGCTCCGGCTTCTTGGTGTAGTAGAAATATTCGAAGTGTCCGAAGCGCACATGGCTGGGGGCCAGGCGCAGCACCATGGCGGCGCGCTCCTGCTTTTCGCGCCACACCGGGGTGTCGGAGCCGATCACGCACAACGCGCGGGTGGTGGGGATGCCCAAGGCGTGCAGGGCCTCGGAGGCGAGGAATTCGCGAATCGAAGAGCGCAGCACCGCGCGCCCGTCGCCCATCCGGGAGAACGGCGTCTGGCCGGCGCCCTTGAGGTGCAGGTCCCAGTGCTCGCCGGCCTCGTTGTACACCTCGCCCAGCAGCAACCCGCGGCCGTCGCCCAGTTGCGGGTTGTAGTGACCGAATTGATGCCCTGAGTACACCATCGCCCGGGGCTCGGTTTCGGCCCACAGCTTGTGGCCGCCAAAGATCTCGGCGAACAGCGGTGTCTCGGCTTCTGCCGGCTCCAGGTCCAGCAGCGCCATGGCCGCCGGGCTGGCAACCACCAGCCGCGGGTTGTCGATGGGCTCGGGCAGCACATGGGCCGAGAAACCGTCGCCCAGGCGGGCGAAGCGGTTATCGAAGGTCAGCGTTTCCAGCGTTTTCATGGCCGTCTCCGACGGGCCGCCCGCAGGCAACCCGCTGTCAGTCGAGGGTGCCTTGCGGAGGCTCGGGCATCGGCTTGATGCTGGCGACCGTTGAAGGCACGGGCGTGATGGTCTTTTTGTCAGGCTCGGCAGGCACCAGCTTGTATTCCTGGCCTTGCAGGTTCTTCAAGTAGATTTCCATCTGCCGGAAGGAGATGTTGATGTGCTCCTTCTTGAATTCCCGGTTGATGAATCGGTTGATCTCGTCCAGCACCGGGTTTCGATCACCGAGGTCGCGCACGTGCATGCGCAGCTCATGGTCCAGGGTGCTTTCACCGAAGTTCAGGAAGTACACGATCGGCTCCGGTTCCTTCAGCACGCGGGGGTTATCACGAGCGGCCTTGAGCAGCAACTCGCGCACCCGGTCCAGGTCCGAGCCGTAGTCCACGCCTAATTTCAGGGTCACCCGGGTGACGGTGTCGGTCAACGACCAGTTGATCAACTGCCCGGTGATGAACGTCTTGTTCGGGACGATGATGTCCTTGCGGTCGAAATCGGTGATGGTGGTCGCGCGAATGCGGATCTTGCTCACGGTGCCCGACAGGTTACCGATGGTAATGGTGTCGCCGATGCGCACCGGGCGCTCGAACAGGATCATGATGCCGGAGATGAAGTTGGCGAAGATCTCTTGCATGCCGAAGCCCAAGCCTACCGACAGCGCCGCCACCAGCCATTGCAGCTTGTCCCAGCTCACACCCAGGGTGGACAGCGTCGTGACGAAGCCGACGCCGGCGATCACGTAGGACAGCAAGGTCGTGGTGGCATACGCGCTGCCCTGGGCCAGGTTCAGCTTCGACAGCACGAACACTTCCAACAGGCCCGGCAGGTTGCGGGCCAACGCGAAGGTGATACCGATGATGATCAGTGCCCCAAGCATGTCGCCGATGCTGATGGGCACCATGCTCATGTTGGCGCCGGTGCCGCTGGTGTATTCGTAGAGGGTGATGTTGTCCAGGTAGGAGAACACACTGATCAGGTCCGACCAGACCCAGTACAGCGCGGCCATGAAACCGCCCAGCAGGGCCAGGCGGATCAGGCGCAGGGACTGTTCGTTGACCTTTTCGATGTCCAGGGTCGGTTCCTCGACCACCGCTTCGCCGTCGCCGACCTCCTTGGCCGCCTGGCGCTTGGCCAGGGCACGCTGGTAGGCCAGGCGCCGTGCCGCGACCGAGAGCCCGCGCACGAAGGTGGCCTCGATCACCAGCCAGAACATCAGCAGGTACAGCGTGTTGATCAAGCGATCGCTGAGCTTCAGCGCGGTGTAGTAGTAGCCGAAGCAGACGGCAACGAACAGCGCGATTGGCAATGCGGTGAACAGCACGCCGACGGCCTTGCGGAACAGCGATGTGTTCTTGTGCGTCGGACTGCTGAGCAACAGCCGGCTGAGTAGCCAGGCCATCGAGGCGTAGCAGGTCAGCACCACCGGCATGCCGAGCACGTCATCGGCCAGGGCTGACGGCTGCAACTCCGCCACGGCCACCACGGCCACCAAGGCCAATACCACCAGCCCGAGCCGACGGATCCAGCCCTGGAGAAATTCGACCTGGGGTTTTTCCCAGCGGAAATGCAGCTCGGCAACGCCGCCCGGCGAGAGGATTCGATAGGCGGTGTAAAACACCAGCCAGGCCTGTCCGATTTGTAGCAAGGCCGCGCCGAGGTTGGTGTTCTGGCCGCGGGCGTCGATCTGCAAGGCGTAGCCGCACAAGGCAAGCGCCAGCGCCACCGGCATGGCCAAAAGGATGTTGATCAGGATCGCCTGGGGTGTGTGCCACTGGCTGTCGCGCTTGAAGTGGCCGACATCCTGGTGAACCTTGTTCAGGCGCGCATAGAGATTCTTGCGGCGCCATAGCAGCGCGCCGATCAACAGCGCCAGGGGCAGGAACAGCAGCGGCCGCTGGGTCAGGCCGTCAGCCAGTTCGCTGAGGCTCGAGGCCCAGGGCAGCGAATCGACTTGTTTTTCCAGGCGGGCCGGCACGCCACGCATCCACTCGAAATCCAGCGGTTTGTTGCTGGGAATCCAGAACATCTGTTCTTCAAGGGTGGCCCGCAGATTCTGTGCGGTGCTGAGCAGTTGTTTCTGGTTGAGCTGCAGCGTGATGGACTCGTTGAGCACCGCGCTCAATTCACGGTTCAGGCGGTCCAGCAGGTCGACGCGGGTCAGGGCCAGTTCAAGCAGGGTCTTGCGCAGCTGTGGGGTGACCTGCTCGGAGGGCTGGGACGCCAGCAGGTTGTCGACGTAGGCTGCGGGATTGTTCAGCAATTCACGTTGCTGGCTGACTTCGAACTGATACAGGCGGATGTCGGCGATCTGGTCGGCCAGGTTCTGGTCCAGCTTCAGGCGCGGCAGGGTCTGGCGCTGCTTGTAAAGAATCTTGGAGAGCAGCAGGCTGCCCTTGAGCACGCTGATCTGCTCGTCCAGGGCGGCATCGGTCTGGGTGACGCTGTCCAGCAGTTGCTTGGTCTGCAGGTTCTGCTGGGTGACCTCGTTGAGGCGGTCGGTGCTCTTGAGCAGATAATCGGAAAGCTTGAGGTTGGCCGTGCTTTCGGTCGCCAGCAGGCTGCTGCCGCCGGCTTTCTGCGCTTCGATGGATTGCTGCGTCACCGTTTCCTGGGACTGGGCCAGGCGTTTCTGGTTGATCAGGTTCTGCAGGTCCTGGATTTCCCGCTCCATGCGGTCGATCTTTTCCGAAAGCAGATCGTGCTGGCTATTGCCCAGGTCTTGCAGTTGGCTGTTGCCGGCCAGTTCCTGGCGGCGCAGTGGAATCAGCGCGTTGAGGGCCGCCAGTTCCGCATTGAGCTGGTCGCGCTGCTCGGCGCTCAGCGCCTTGCCCGCATCCCGTCCGGCCTTGAGGATGGCGTTGATCTGCTGGATTCGGGTCTGGCTGGCGGAGATTTCCGCCTGGGCGCGCTCGGGGCGGGTCTGGGCGGTGATGACCAGGCTGTTGGCGTCGGCCAGGGCCTTTTGCAGATCGCTCTGCTGGGTAGAGCGTTCCGTCAGCATTTGCTCTAGCTGGGGAATCGGCAGGTTGGCGTAGCGTTGCGCCACCGGCACCACATTGGTGCCCTTGAGCCGCGCCAGTTCGCGCTGGTTCTCGATGTTCTGCTTGGGCGCGTTGGCCAGTTGCTGCTTGAGGGCGAGCAGTTTCTGTTCGTAGTCGGCCTTGTTGGTCAACTGGGTCAGGGTGTTTTGCAACACGGCCTGCAAGGCTTTCTGGTCGGCTTCCGGGAGCTTGCGGTCGGCGATCTTGTCCAGACTGGCCTGGACCGAGGTGCTGGTCGGCGGCTCAGCGGCCTGGACCGTGCAGATGGAAAGACCCAGGCCGAGCAGGGCGATGGCGAATAAGGAGCGCAGGGTAGGCATAGAGACCGGTCAAGCAAATGAGAGTGGGAGCAGTTTAGAGGAACAAGCCGGGACCCGGGCGACTTCCTTCGGGGAATCTGACGCCCACTTTGCCAATCTTGTTCCCGTCCATGGCCGCGACGGTCCACAGGGTGTTGTTCCAATCCACCTGGTCGCCCACCACGGGTGCACCGCCGACTTTCTGGGCAATGAAACGGCCCAGGGTCATGTCCGGATCGATGCCGTCCAGCTTCAACCCATACAGCGTGGCAACCGCGGCCAGCTGGGCGTCTCCTTCGAGTACGAAGTCGCCGAAGAAGCGCAAATCCAGGCCCCGTTGCGGTGCCTGGCTGAACAGTTTTCCAAGGGCTGGCAAATCATGTTCATGGCCGATCACGCAGAGCAAATCGTCCACTTCCAGCACCGTACTACCCGACGGATGGAGCAATTGCTGCCCCCGAAACAGGGCCGCGATGCGCGTTCCGTCGGGCATTTTCAAGTCCCGTAGAGGCGAGCCGATGCACCACTTTTCCGCACCGAGGCGGTAGATAAACAGTTCCCACTCGCTCGTCACATGTACTTCCAGCGCCGCCCGGGAAATCGGCAGCGGTTCTGGCGGGACGGTCACGTGCAGCAGCTTGGCGACCCAGGGCAGGCTGGTGCCTTGTACCAGCAGTGACACCAGCACGATAAAGAACGCGAGGTTGAAATAGAGCTGCGCGTGAGGCAGGCCGGCCATCAGCGGGAACACCGCTAGGATGATCGGTACGGCGCCCCGCAGGCCGACCCAGGAAATGAAAGCCTTTTCGCGACCATGAAACGCCTTGAACGGCAACAGCCCGACCATGACCGACAGCGGGCGCGCGATCAGGATCATCCACAACGCCAGGCCCATGGCGGGCAAGGCGATGGGCAGCAGGTCATGGGGCGTGACCAATAGCCCCAGCACGAGGAACATGCCGATCTGGGCGAGCCAGGCCATGCCGTCGAGCATGTGCAGGATGCCGTGGCGGCTGCGCACCGGGCGATTACCCAGGACCAGGCCGCACAAGTACACCGCCAGGAAGCCGCTGCCGTGCAGGGCGTTGGTCAGGGCGAACACCGCGAGGCCGCCGCTGATGACCAGGATCGGGTAGAGGCCGTTGGCCAGGTTGATGCGGTTGACCAACTGCAGCATCAACCATCCGCCGCCCAGGCCGATCACCGCGCCGATGCCGAACTCGCGCACCAGATGCCCGAGCAGGCTCCAGTGCAGCCCGGTCTCACCGCTGGCAAGCATGCCGATCAGGGTCACGGTGAGGAACACCGCCATGGGGTCGTTGCTGCCGGACTCGATTTCCAGGGTGGCGCTGACCCGCTCGTTCAGGCCTTTGCCACCGAGCAACGAGAACACCGCAGCGGCGTCGGTAGAGCCAACAATCGCGCCGATCAGCAAGCCTTGGATCAGGTTCAGGTTGAACAACCACGCGGCGGCCATGCCGGTCAGCCCGGTGGTGATCAACACGCCCACAGTGGCCAGCGACAACGCCGGCCACAGTGCCACGCGAAAGCTCGAGACCCGCGTGCGCAACCCACCGTCCAGCAGGATCACCGCCAACGCGAGGTTGCCCACCAGATACGCCGTGGCGTAGTTATCGAAAAGAATACCGGCGCCGTCGACGCCGGCAAGCATGCCCACGGCGAGGATGATCACCAGGATCGGGATGCCCAGGCGCGACGAAAGAGAACTCACCAGAATGCTCGCACCCACCAGCAACGCGCCGATCAAGAACAGGCTGTTGATGGTCGTCGCGGTCAAAGGCAGTACTCCGGGAATCAAGGGACAGGCACAAACTGACCATGCAGTCTGCGTGCCAGCGATTCTAACCTGTTGAAATGTGATGCTGTCAAAAAAGGTTGGGGGACCGATAGGCATCGGCTCCCTTGAGCGGAAACATTGTGGCGAGGGAGCAAGCTCCCTCGCCACAAAAGCCAGGCGGAGGATTGCTCACGGTCTGTGAGCAGTCATCGTTACGTGGGTTAAAGGCTGAACCGCCCAACCATGCTGTTCAAATCCACCGCCAGGCGCGATAGCTCGGCGCTTGCAGCGCTGGTCTGATTCGCACCGGTGGCCGTCTGCACCGACAGGTCGCGGATGTTCACCAGGTTGCGGTCCACTTCGCGGGCCACCTGGGCCTGTTCTTCGGCGGCGCTGGCGATCACCAGGTTGCGTTCGTTGATCTCGACGATGGCGGTGTTGATGGTGTCGAGGGACATGCCGGCGCCGCGGGCGATGTTCAGTGTCGATTCGGCGCGTTCGGTGCTGTTGCGCATCGAGTCCACGGCCTGTTCGGTGCCGCTCTGGATGCTGCCGATCATGCGTTCGATCTCGCTGGTCGACTGCTGGGTGCGGTGGGCCAAGGCGCGGACTTCGTCGGCGACCACGGCGAAACCACGACCGGCTTCACCGGCACGGGCAGCTTCGATGGCGGCGTTCAGGGCCAGCAGGTTGGTCTGGTCGGCCAGACCGCGGATCACGTCGAGCACCTTGCCGATGTCTCGCGACTCATCGGCCAGGTTGCCGATCAGCGTGGCGGTGCTCTGGACGTCGGCGCTCATGCGCTCGATGGCACCGACGGTTTCCTGCACCAGGTCGCGACCGTCGCCAGCGGACGTGGTGGCGTGTTTCGACGCTTCCGACGTGCTGACCGCGTTGCGGGCAACTTCTTCCACGGCGCTGGTCATCTCGTTGACTGCGGTGGCGGCTTGTTCGATTTCGTTGTTCTGCTGGGTCAGCCCACGGGCGCTTTCGTCGGTGACGCTGTTGAGCTCTTCGGCGGCGGAGGCCAGTTGCGTGGCCGAGCCGGAGATCCGTTGCAGGGTGTCGCGCAGTTTTTCCTGCATGGTCGACATCGCCCGCAGCAGTCGGCCAGCCTCGTCGCTGCCGTCAACGGTGATCGGCCGGGTCAGGTTGCCCTTGGCGATTTCTTCGGCGGCATCCAACGCGTTGGCGATCGGCTTGGTGATGCTGTTGGTCAGCAGCCAGGCGAACAGCAGGGTCAGGCCGGTCGCGATGACCAGAAGGGTGACGACCCAGATGAAGGCCGTGGAATATTGCTGTGTCGCGTTTTTGTTGAATGCTTCCGCTTGCTGGTTGTTGATGTCCGACAGGCGAGCGAGCGCTGCGTTGATAGCGTCGGAGTTGCTCGTCAACTCAGCGTTGAGCAGCGCTTGCAGTTCGTTGAGCTGATTGTTGCGCGACAGGGTTTTCATCCGCTCTTCGAGCTGACGGTACTGATTGAGCAACTGCGTGAGTTGCTCATACGCGGCCCGTTCTTCAGGCGCACTGATGAGTTTCTCATAAGTCACCTGGGCGGCGCGGACCTGCTGGTTGCGTTGCTCGAACAGGTCCAGCGTTTTTTGCTGGGTATCCGCTTCGCGGTTGATCAGCAGGCGATAGGACAACACGCGCAGGCGCAGGGTGAGCTGGGTGACGTCATTCAGTGCTTTGATACTGGGCACGCTGTTCTGAGCGATGTTCTCGCCGGAGACGCGAATCTTGCTCATCTGGCTCAAGGCAAACACGCCGAGGGCCAGCATCAGGGCGCCGATCAGGGCAAACCCCAGGAACGCCCGCGGCGCGATGTTCATATTACGTAGGGACATGGAAGTTACCGTGAAGAAGCGCGTCCGTGCGGGGCTGTGACTGGTTTCAATGACTTATCGGTCTTGCGACTGAAGTCTTGAGGGCGCTGCGTGCTTTTGTCGCACTCCACCGGCAACGGCGCGACGAAGGGTCGGAACCAGATTCCTTGTTCGCAGTCTCTACAGCTCGCCAGCGGTGCGCCGCTGTTCTCTGAGTCGTGGCGTTGACGATGACTTTTCTTTATCGTACGCGCCCCTTGAAAAACCCTGGAAATCAATATGTTGGAAACATCCCTCAGCCAGCTGGAGCAATTGGTCAACGACCTGGTGCAACAGAACCGTCACCTCGCCGGCCTGAATGAAACCCTGGGCGCCGAACTGGCCAAGGCCAAGGATGAAAACGAAAGCCTGCAACTGAGCCTGATGGAGCAGGAAGAACTCCATGGCACCACCACCGCCCGGATCCAGGCGCTGATCGAGCGCGCCAGCACCGCAACGGCCAGCGCATGAGTCAACGTGTCGATGGGGTGACAGTCGTCTCGATTCTCGGGGAGGACTATTCGATCAAGGCGCCGGCCGGGCAGGAGCAAGCGTTGCTGGACGCTGCTTCGATGCTCAAGGCGGCCCTGGCCGATACCAAGCGTAAATACCCGACCTTGATCGGTGATCGCCTGCTGGTATTGGCGGCCATGAATTTGTGTTCGCAACAGATCGAAATGCAGAAGCAGCATCGGGCGGAACTCGACCGTTACCAGGAGCAGGTCAGCGCCACGGTCGAAGTGATCTCCAAGACGATTCAGCAGGCCTGAGGCGTTAGCGAATGTTGACTGTGTGGCTTTTGTGGGAGATTCTATGTTGCAGGGGAACCCTGCAGCATAGAATTAGGGCGATATTCGCTCTGGTTTTTCATCAGGGCGAATGCCACCCGACACAATTTACGGGCGAGGCTCACCAACGCTTGGGTTCTGGCGAAACCTCTTGCCAAGCAGGACTCGTAGTAAGGCTTCCAGACTGGAGACCGGCAAGCCGCCATTGCTGCGGTGTGTGCCAAGCGTCGCAGCTCGCCATCTCCTTTCTTGCTCAGGTGTCTGGGACTGTGTTTTTTTCCGGAGTCCTTTGGCCTCAGGTCCATCCCTAAAAAGGCAATGAACGCATCGCCGCTGGCGAAGTCACCTCGCATGAATGCGGTCGCCAGGCTTGTTGCCGTCAGTTCGCCCACACCCTCAATGGCTTTGCAGCGGTTGATATTCTCAGTAATTCCCGCCCCTTGGCTGGCTTCACGCAATAATTTCTGAATGGCCCGATCGCTTTGCTTGAAGGCGTCCAGTTGCTGGGTCAGGATATCTTTCAGAAGCGGTTCGCCCGACCAGCTCAGCATGAGGCTGACGCGAGCTTTGATCAGTTCTGCACGCTTGCGTAGCAGGCTTCTTAGCACTTTGTAGGCATCGGGAGGTGGTGTCCAGGCACGTAGCCGTTGCTGTTCATTCGTCAGATAACGCGCCAGCAAACGTGCATCACAAGGGTCGGTTTTTGCCCGCTGCCCAATGCTTTCACGGTAATGGGCCACACGATAGGCATCCACAACATAAACCCTGTGCCCCATCCCATGGGCCAGTTCAGCCGTATCCAGGTGATAAAAGCTGGTGGCTTCCAAGGCAATCAAGCTTTGCGCTGGCAACATTTTGAGCCAGCGGACAAGGGCTTCACGATTGTTATCGACGATTTGAATGCTTTTCAGATCCTCGCGATAAGCGACAATTTCAGCCTTGGCGACATCAATACCGATAACCGCTGGAGAGGTAAGGATTGTCATGTCGAATCCTCGGAGCTAGGGTTTAGATGCTTGTCGGGGTCTACCGTAGCGCTGGCTTGCTTCTATCGTCGGTTTTACCGATGAATTCCTTATCGGCGCTTTAGGTAGAAAGGGCGGGACGAGAAGTCTCCCACGGTCCGTACTGGCTAGAGTCGGAATCGAGCTTTTAGTCCTGCCCACCCCTTCAAGTCTAAACATACAAGCGAGCTTGCTC
>NZ_JBKKRK010000016.1:0-113835 GCF_048847255.1 Pseudomonas algeriensis
GCTCGCTTGTATGGTAGGACTTGAAGGGAGGAGGAGGGACAAGGCTCGATTCTGACTGTTCGCGCAGTACAGACCGTGGGAGATTTCACCCCTCCTCCTTTCACCCAAGCGCCGATAAAGAATGCATCTGGCCTAGACCGACGATAGGAACAAGCCTGCGCCTCTGGGTGAACCCTTCAAGTGTTCAAACCTTAGCGCGGAGGATTTTCAATGGCAATGCCGGTTTCTGTCGCAAAGCCGATCGTGGGGGTTGATGTCGCCAAAGATGAGTTGGTGATTTATCACGCAGAAACAGATCGACTGCAAGCGATCCCCAACACCAAAGCTGCGATCAAGAAGTGGCTCAAGGAATTGCCTGCGCCAGTGGATGTCGCCATCGAGGCCACCAATATCTATCACCAGGACTTCGCCGACCTGGCTTATGCGCAGGGCTGTGTGATCTACATGATCGGCGGCTACGAACTCAGCCATTACCGCAAAGGTGTGAAAGTTCGCGCCAAAACCGATGCGCTGGATGCTCGGTTGTTGGCTCGCTACTTGAACAACGAAGGCCACCAGTTGCACCCGTGGACCCCGCCATCGCCCCTGTATTGCCGGCTTATAAGCCTTTTCCGGCGCCGGGCAGCCTTGGTTCAGGCGCGTGTCAGCCTCAAGCAAAGTTGGTCGAACGAACCGTTGCTCAAAACGGCCTTTGAGAACCAGATAAAGGCCATGCAGCGACTGGAAATCTTGCTTGAGAAAACAATCCAGACGCAATTGGATGCAGCCGGTCTGGGCAGTCAGCTCAAGCGCTGCATGAAAGTCGAAGGAATCGGGCTGTTGAGCGGTGCGCGTTTACTTACGTCGTTTCAGCGTGGAGATTTCAGAAATGCCGATGCCTTCATCGCTTTTCTAGGGCTGGACCTGCGCATATCGGACTCGGGAAAAAAGAAGGGACGCCGCTGCCTGTCTAAGCGAGGTGACCCGGAGGCGCGCCGATTGATGCACAACGCCGCGATGTCGGCGAGCCGCACAGCGGCGTGGAAGGGTTTTTATGGGGCTTTGCGGGCTCGAGGGCTAAGCACAACCGAAGCATTAGTGGCACTGGCCCGCAAGCTTGCCCGAGTGGTATTCGCCCTGTTGAAGAACCAGAGCGAATACTTACCAAAAGGCATCTAAGGGCTAGCCATGCACCATAGAATCTCCCACAGGGTTAACAGAGCGTCAGATCAACTCACCGCACAGATCCAGCTCAACCAACCGCCGAACCTCATCCACCGGCAACCCCGCGCCAATCAATGCCTGCAACTTGCCGAACGCCGCCTCGCGGGTCATGCCGCCGCCGGACAGCACGCCAACGCCGCGCAAACGGCTGCCGGCTTCGTACACGTCCAGCTCGACGCCGCCTTCATGGCATTGCGTCACTGCCACGACCACCACGCCGCTGTCCCGCGCCCGTGCCAGGCTGGCGAGGAACGCCGGGTTGTCGCTCGGCCCGGTGCCGCTGCCGTAGCACTCCAGCACCAGGCCCTGGATGCCACTGCCCAGCAGGCCATCGATGATCTCGGCTCCGATGCCGGGAAACAGCGGCAGCGCCGCGACATTCGCCAAGTGTTTGGGCTGGTTGTAATTCAGCTGGGTTGGCAGGGAAGCCGCCTTGATGCCCCCGCCCTGACGTTCCAGACGCTTGAACGGATGACGGCCGAAGCTGCGCACTTTCGCGCAACGGGTCGGCGCCAGCAGTTCACCGTGGAAATAAAGGTGTACGCCCGGCGCCAGGCCTTGGCCCAGGGCGACCAGCGCGCCGCTGAGGTTTTCCCAGGCATCGCTGTCGGTCACGCCGGCGGGCAGCATCGAACCGGTGAAGCAGACCCGCGCATGCAGGCCCAGCAACTGGAAGCTCATCGCAGCGGCGCTGTAGGCCAGCGTGTCGGTGCCGTGGAGGATCAGCACGCTGTCGCAGCCTTGCACATCCACGGCATCGACCACCGCTTCGCGCAGTTGCTGCCAGTACGCTGGCGTCATGTTGGCGCTGTCGATCAGCGGCGCCATTTCCCGGAAGCGCCACTGGGGCACGACCAGTTCGGGTTGGCTGTGCAGGTAGTCGCGCATCCGCGCTTCGAAGCCGGATGCCGGGGCCAGGCCGTTGGCGCTGGCTTGCATGCCGATGGTGCCGCCGGTGTAGAGCACCATGACGTGCTGGGCGGCAGGATAGGTCGAGGCATTCATGGGAAGTTCTCCGAGGACGAAAACAGCAGCTTCACTCGCTGCCGCAACATAAGGTCGAGCATGACGCCGACCTTATGCTGTGTCACGCCGGACGCAGGGGATGCGCCCGGTTTTTTTCCAACAGACCGTTGATCAGCGTTGCGCTGCAGCCAGGCTTGCCGGAGCGTTGCCGGAGTCGGCGGCAGGCGCCGACGGGCTCGCTGGCCAGGCTTTGCGGTCCAGGTCCAGGTCAGGGAACTTGCTCGAATCGAAGACAGGCACCTTGATGCCGGCCGAGCGCTGGTCGTCGTAGTCGCGCAGGATGCGCATGCCGACTTTGAACAGCAGGAACAGCGCGATCAGGTTCACGAACGCCAGCAGGGTCATGGTGATGTCGGCGAACGCGAACACGGTGCCCAGGTTCTCGATGGCGCCCCAGAAAATCAGTGCCAGGACCAGGGTGCGATACGCCATCAGCGCCTTGCGGTTTTCACCCAGCATGAAGCGCAGGTTGTTTTCGCCCAGGTAGTAGTTGTAGAGGATCGAGGTGAAGACGAACAACGACAGGGCCACGGAGATGAAGACCCGGCCCCAGTCACCGACCACGGCCGCCAGGGAGTTCTGGGTCAGGGCAATGCCGTCGCCTTCGAAGCCTGGAGTGTAGAAGCCCGACAACAGGATCAGCAGCGCGGTGCAGGTGCAGATCACGAAGGTATCCAGGAACACGCTGAACGCCTGGACCACGCCTTGGGCGACCGGGTGCTCGACGGACGCAACGGCCGCGACGTTAGGCGCGCTGCCCAGGCCGGCTTCGTTGGCGAATACGCCACGCTTGACGCCCATGACAATGGCGCTGCCAATCAGGCCACCGAAAGCCTGGTCCAGGCCAAAGGCGCTCCTGACGATAGTCGCCAGCATGCCCGGCACGTGTTCGAACTGCAGCACGATCACGTAGAGGGTCACGGCGATATACGCCAGGGTCTTGACCGGTACCAGCAGGTCGGCCACTTTGGCGATACGCTTGATCCCGCCGATGAACACCAGGCCCAGCAATACCGCCAGGCCCAGGCCGGTGTAGGTGGTGTCGAGGCCAAAGGCGTTGTTCAACGAGTGAGTCACGGCGTGGGCTTGCAGGCCGTTGAAGGCGAAGCCAAAGGTGATCAGCAGCAGGAATGCCATGATCATGCCCAACCAGCGCTTCTGCAGGCCGTGCTGGATGTAATAGGACGGGCCGCCACGGTACTGGCCTTCGGAGTCGCAGCGCTTGTAGAGCTGGCCGAGGGAGCATTCGAAGAAGCTGCTGGACATGCCGACCAGCGCGGTCACCCACATCCAGAACACCGCACCCGGACCACCGAGGGTCACGGCAATGCCGACACCGGCGATGTTGCCCGCGCCGACGCGGCCGGCCAGGCTGAGCATCAAAGCCTGGAACGAACTGAGCTGGTCGGTGCTGCTTTTCAGGCTGTCACGGAACACCGCGAACATATGAAAGAAATGACGGAACTGGACGAAACGCGAGCGGATCGTGAAGTAGCCACCGAGCCCGACAATGAGCGCGATCAGCACTTTCCCTGAGAGGAAGTCGTTGATGACTTCGAGCATGAGTATTCCTCGCTGTTTTTTGTTAAAAGCAAATGCTGGCCATTTGGAAACATCGTGTTACATCCGTCGGCACGCGGCTCGACAGAGGGGGCGATGTTTCGTCCCGGTCCACTTCGCGGGTTTGTTATTAGTTCGGTTTTCGCATGTTTCGAGGCCTCGTTGACGACGACCACCCATGCGAAGAGGGGCGGCACTATACCTATCAGTGCGACGCCCGTCTGCACAGTTGTGGTGCATACGACGAAACGAACCCTTTTATCTCCTGGCCTTTCGGTCAGGTTCCTGAAGGAGCAAGCCGGTTCGCGATGGCTGGCGACGCGGGGTACAACGGCAGCGCGTCGTTGTTTGTCGCGAGCAGGCTTGTTCCTACAAATTTCGCTGGCGCCTCAGTTGACGGTTAAAAAAAAGGGCTTGGGGTACGAGTCCCCAAGCCCTCAAAAGGTGAGAGGTGTCTAGTCCCTCGACCTGGTGAGCGGTGGTGGCGTCGATCAAGCCTTGAGCGGGACCAGACGCGGAGCAATCATGTTTTCCGGGCGCAGGATGTCGTCGAGCATGGCGTCGTCGAGCAAGCCTTCTTCGCGCACCAGCTCCAGCACGCCGCGGCCGCTTTCCAGGGCAACACGGGCGATGCGGGTGGCGTTTTCATAGCCGATGTACGGGTTCAGGGCGGTGACCAGGCCGATCGAGTGCTCGACCAGCTCGCGGCAGCGCGCTTCGTTGGCGGTGATGCCGACGATGCAGTGCTCGCGCAGCATGTCCATGGCCCGTTGCAGCAGGCGGATCGAGTCGAAGATCTTGAAGGCGATCAGCGGCTCCATCACGTTCAGTTGCAGTTGGCCGCCTTCGGCCGCCATGGTCAGGGCCAGGTCGTTGCCGATGATCTGGAATGCCACTTGGTTGACCGCTTCCGGGATCACCGGGTTGACCTTGCCCGGCATGATCGAGCTGCCTGGCTGGCGGGCCGGCAGGTTGATCTCGTTGATGCCGGTGCGTGGGCCGCTGGACAGCAGGCGCAGGTCGTTGCAGATCTTCGAGAGCTTGACCGCGGTGCGCTTGAGCATGCCGGAGAACAGCACGAAGGCGCCCATGTCGGAGGTGGCTTCGATCAGGTCGGCGGCCGGCACCAGCGGCTGGCCGCTGATGGTTGCCAGGCGCTGTACGGCCAGGGCCTGGTAGCGTGGGTCGGCATTGATGCCGGTGCCGATGGCGGTGCCGCCCAGGTTCACTTCGGTCAGCAGCTCGGGCGCCAGGGTCTTCAGGCGCGCCAGGTCTTCGCTCAGGGTGGTGGCGAAGGCACGGAATTCCTGGCCGAGGGTCATCGGCACGGCGTCTTGCAGTTGGGTGCGGCCCATTTTCAAGACGTGGCTGAATTCCTCGCCCTTGGCGGCAAACGCCTGGATCAGGCTGTCGAGGCTGGCCAGCAACGCGTCGTGGCCCAGCAGCAGACCCAGGCGGATCGCGGTCGGGTAGGCGTCGTTGGTGGACTGCGCCATGTTCACGTCGTTGTTGGGGTGCAGGTACTGGTATTCGCCCTTCTGGTGACCCATGGCCTCCAGCGCGATGTTGGCGATGACTTCGTTTGCATTCATGTTGGTCGACGTGCCGGCGCCGCCCTGGATCATGTCCACCACGAATTCTTCGTGGAAATCTCCGCGGATCAACCGTGCACAAGCTTCGCTGATCGCGGCGTGCTTGGCTTCGCTGAGCTGGCCCAACTCACGGTTGGCGTCAGCGGCGGCTTGCTTGACCATTGCCAGACCGACCACCAGTTTAGGGTAATGCGAGATCGGGACACCGGAGAGACGAAAGTTGTTGATCGCTCGTAGGGTCTGGATGCCGTAATACGCTTGCGCCGGTACTTCGAGTACGCCAAGCAGGTCTTTTTCTGTGCGGAATGATGCAGCGGAGGACATGATGGAAATCATCTCAATAAGGACCCGGTCAGAGCCGGAACGCTGTGAATCCTAGGCTTTCAGAAAAATTTGGGCCAATGCTGTTAAACACTGGCCTATGCATATTCGGCATAATGCCCGTGTGACGCCGACAGTGCGGCGAGCGTGTGACCTGTTTTGGTGCGTCCCTCGGGAGGACGGTAATGAATCTAGAAAGCAAATGGCTCGAGGACTTCAGTGCCTTGGCCGCGACGCGCAGCTTTTCCCAGGCGGCCGAACGCCGCTTCGTGACGCAACCGGCCTTCAGCCGACGGATCCGCAGCCTTGAAGCGGCGCTGGGGCTGACGCTGGTCAACCGCTCGCGCACGCCGATCGAATTGACGGCGGCGGGGCAGTTGTTTCTGGTGACGGCGCGCACGGTGGTCGAGCAGTTGGGCGAAGTGCTGCGGCATCTGCATCATCTCGAAGGCGGGCAGGGAGAAGTCATCCAGGTGGCGGCGGCCCACTCCCTGGCGCTGGGCTTCTTCCCCCGTTGGATCGCTCAACTGCGTAACGAAGGCATGAACATCGCCACGCGGCTGGTCGCCACGAACGTCGGCGATGCCGTGCACGCCTTGCGCGAGGGCGGTTGTGACTTGATGCTGGCTTTTTATGACCCCGATTCAGCCATGCAGATGGATCCAGAGATTTTCCCTTCGTTGCACTTGGGCCAGACCGAGATGTTGCCGGTGTGCGCGGCCGATCCACACGCAAGGCCCTTGTTCGACCTCGAAGGCGAAGCCAGCGTGCCGCTGTTGGCCTACAGCGCGGGGGCATTTCTCGGGCGTTCGGTGAACCAATTGCTGCGCCAGCGTGCGCTGCGCTTTACCACGGTGTACGAGACGGCCATGGCCGACAGCCTGAAAAGCATGGCCCTGGAAGGGCTGGGCATCGCCTGGGTGCCTCACCTGAGCGTGCGCAACGAACTGGCCCGGGGCGAGCTGGTGATCTGCGGCGGGGCGCAATGGCATGTCCCGCTGGAGATCCGCCTGTACCGCTGCGCCCTGGTGCGCAAGGCCAATGTGCGGTTGCTGTGGCGCAAGCTCGAGGGTGGGGTAGTGCAGGGTGTCACGGGATCTTGATAGCACTGCAAACCCTGTGGGAGCGAGGCTGCTCGCGATGGCGGACTAGCAGGCAATACTTGCTCGACTGATACACCGCTATCGCGAGCAGGCTCGCTCCCACACAGGGATTTGCAATGCTGCAACATTGACTTCTAAGTCAATAAAACCACCGCTTCAGCACAAAAGGCAGATGGTCGGCGAAAGTGCGTTTAATCCTTCGTTTTCGGTATACTGCCCGGCCTTCGGTCGGTTCATCCGGCCATCATTCGTACAACAAGCCACGCCGGTTTCCTGCGTGGCTTGTTGTTTTTTGACGCGCCCCAGGGCGCCCAGAGAGAAGAGGCACGACGATGAGTGCACTGGTTGGCGTGATCATGGGCTCCAAGTCCGATTGGTCCACCCTTAGCCACACCGCCGATATGCTGGAAAAGCTCGGCATCCCTTACGAGGTGAAAGTGGTGTCTGCCCACCGTACCCCGGACCTGCTGTTCCAGTACGCCGAAGAAGCCGACGCGCGTGGCATCGAAGTGATCATCGCCGGCGCCGGTGGTGCGGCCCACTTGCCAGGCATGTGTGCGGCCAAGACTCATTTGCCAGTACTGGGCGTGCCGGTGCAGTCCTCGATGCTCTCGGGTGTCGATTCGTTGCTATCGATCGTGCAGATGCCGGCCGGCATTCCGGTCGCTACCCTGGCCATCGGCAAGGCCGGCGCGATCAATGCCGCCCTGCTGTCGGCGAGTATCCTGGGCGCCAAGCATCCCCAATTTCATACCGTGCTGAAAAAATTCCGCGCTGAGCAGACAGACAGCGTCCTGGACAATCCGGACCCACGCATTGCCTGAGGTTGTTGAAGAATGAAGATCGGTGTAATCGGTGGCGGCCAGTTGGGTCGCATGTTGGCCCTGGCGGGTACGCCGCTGGGGATGAACTTCGCTTTCCTGGACCCGGCGCCGGACGCCTGTGCCGCTGCCTTGGGTGAACACCTGCGGGCCGATTATGGCGACCAGGATCACTTGCGCCAATTGGCCGATGAGGTCGACCTGGTGACCTTCGAGTTCGAAAGCGTCCCGGCTGAAACCGTGGCCTTCCTGTCCCAGTTCGTCCCGGTCTACCCGAGCGCCGAAGCCCTGCGTATCGCCCGCGACCGTTGGTTCGAAAAGAACATGTTCAAGGACCTGGGCATCCCGACGCCGGCCTTTGCCGACATCCAGTCCCAGGCTGACCTGGAAGCCGCGGTCGCTTCAATCGGCCTGCCGGCCGTGCTCAAGACCCGTACCCTGGGTTACGACGGCAAGGGCCAGAAAGTCCTGCGCAACCCTGAAGATGTCGCCGGCACCTTTGCCGAGCTGGGCAGCGTCGGCTGCCTGCTGGAAGGTTTCGTGCCGTTCACCGGTGAAGTCTCGCTCATCGCCGTGCGTGCCCGCGACGGTGAAATCCGCTTCTACCCGCTGGTGCACAACACCCACAAGGACGGGATTCTCAAGCTGTCCGTCGCCAGCACCGACCATCCACTGCAAGCCCTGGCCGAAGACTACTCCAGCCGCGTGCTCAAGCAGCTTGATTACGTTGGTGTGATGGCGTTCGAGTTCTTCGAAGTGGACGGCGGCCTCAAGGCCAACGAAATCGCCCCGCGTGTCCACAACTCCGGGCACTGGACCACTGAAGGCGCCGAGTGCAGCCAGTTCGAAAACCACCTGCGGGCGGTCGCTGGGTTGCCTCTGGGGTCGACCGCCAAGGTCGGTGAAAGCGCGATGCTGAATTTCATCGGCAAAGTGCCGGACACCGAGAAAGTCCTGGCAATCGCCGACTGCCACCTGCATCACTATGGCAAGGCTTTCAAAGTGGGGCGCAAGGTTGGCCACGCCAACCTGCGTTGCGCCGACCGTGCCACGCTGGCCCAGCAGATCATCAAGGTCGAAACGCTGATCGCCGAACAATAGTCTGCAACGGCGGTGGAACCATTCATCGGCTAACCTCTCTCATGGCTAAGTGCCAAAACCCGATCAGGGTTTTGGCTTAGCGTTCAATCAGAGGGAAATGCCATGGGAATCATCGGAACCATTTTAATCGGCTTGATCGTTGGCCTGCTCGCACGCTTCCTGAAGCCCGGCGATGACAGCATGGGCTGGATCATGACTATCCTGCTCGGTATCGGCGGTTCGTTGGCGGCCACTTACGGCGGCCAGGCCCTGGGCATCTATCAGGCCGGCGAAGGCGCGGGCTTCATCGGCGCCCTGGTGGGTGCCATCGTGTTGCTGGTGATCTACGGCCTGATCAAAAGAAACTGATCAAACCTGATGAAGCCCTCTCCGCGCGGCGCACGGAGAGGGCTAAACTGCCCGGCGTTTCATTCCATTCTTTGCCGAGCCCTTTCATGCGCCGTCTAGTGTTGACCCTTCTTTTGCTGGGCAGTGGCCTGGCCCACGCCGCCGAGCTACCGGAAACCGACTGGCTCGAACTGATGCCCAAGTCGGACCAGAAAGCCCTCGAGGCGATGCCCGAGATCGATCACGACTCCCCCGAAGCCAGTGGCACCTTCACTGAAAAAGGTGGCTTGAAGCAAAGCAAAGGCTTGCCGGCGGTGATGTACTCGACCAAGACCGTGGCGTCGATGAATGACAAGCACCTGCGCATTGGCGGCTATCCGGTTCCTTTGGAGACCGACGCCAAAGGCCGCAGCACGTTGTTTTTCCTGGTGCCTTACCCGGGCGCCTGCATCCACGTTCCCCCGCCGCCGCCCAATCAATTGGTACTGGTGCGCTATCCCAAGGGCGTGAAGCTCGACGACATCTATACGCCGCTGTGGGTCACCGGCACCCTGAAGATCGAGAAGGTCGACAACGACCTGGCGAGCGCGGCGTATGCGCTGGATGCGGAGAAGGTGAGGGTGGTGCAGGAGGCGGATTTGTGACCGGCCGGTTGACCTGACACAGTTCCAATTGTGGGAGCGAGCTTGCTCGCGATGGCGATACGTCAGTCGATGCAGGTGTTGACTGTCAGTCCGCTATCGCGAGCAAGCTCGCTCCCACAGTAGCCTTGCGGTGTCAGAGCGGCTTGCTGCAAATACTCACGCCAAGGGTATGGCTGGCGTCCGGCAACAACGTCACCGCATCATCCATCACGTTGGCCGTCTCGATGCAAAGCATGCGCTGCCAGCCATCGTCGGCCATGTCGCTGAAGGCCTTGGCGCGCTCGGTCCAGGGGTTCCAGATCACCGCCGAGCGTGATCCGCTAGCGGTCAGTTCTATGCGTCGATTCCAATGGGGGTCGACGATGCTCAGTGTCGGTGGGGTATCGAGATAGATACGGTCGGTTTCACCGACGAAGCGCAGGTCGCCCGCCTGGGTGTGTGTATTCCAGTCGTCCAGCGTCTCGATGTAGTCCAGGCCGTCGACCCCGTCGACCTGTACGTTGCGCACATCGCTGACCGCGAAATAGCTGTGCAGCGCCTGGCTGAGGCTGACGGTCTCGCTGCCTCGGTTATGGCTGGTGAGGCGGATATGCAGTTGCTCATCCATCACGATGGTCAGCGTCAGGTCGACCTGATGGGGCCACCCAGGCAGCCCGTTTTCCGGGTAGGGCAGCACGAATTCGATTTTCAGGCGCTCGCCCACGGCCTCGATGCCTTTCAATTCCCAATCCATCGCTCGCACCAGGCCGTGGGCCGTGGCCGGTTCATTGCTGACGCGCATGGCCTGGATGCTGTCGGGGTTGCGGGTCAGGTTGCCGAACCAGGGCCAGCACACCGGCACACCGGCGCGGATGCTCTTGCCCGCCTTGAACGTAGCCTGGTCATTGAGCCAGATCAGCGGCGGCTGGCCATCCACCTGATAGCTGAGGATATGCGCGCCTTGCTGGGCCACCAGCAACTCGGCCTGACCGTGGCGGATGCGCCAACCGTTCAGTTCATCCAATTTGACGGCTTCGACATTGGGCGTAGGCATGGGGCGCATCTCGTTCAGGAACATGGACTGCAATGGACCGCAAAACGGCCCCCGCGTTTAACGGGCGCGTGGTGGAACCGAGCGAGTGCGGCCACTGCCGTCGATGGCGACGAAGACGAACACCGCCTCGGTGACCTTACGCCATTCGCTGGACAACGGATCATCGCTCCACACCTCGACCATCATCTGGATCGAGCTGCGGCCGATCTCCAACGCCTGGGTATAGAAGGACAACTGCGCACCCACCGCCACCGGCACCAGGAACGCCATGCGATCAATCGCCACGGTCGCCACGCGGCCGCCCGCCACCTTGCTGGCCATCGCAGTGCCCGCCAGGTCCATCTGGGACACCAGCCAGCCGCCGAAAATGTCGCCGAAGCCGTTGGTATCACGGGGAAGCGCGGTGATTTGCAGGGCCAGGTCGCCTTGCGGGATTGGATCTTCTTGTTCGAGCTCTATCATGCCGGGGGTGCCTCTGACCCGTAACTCTGTCTTGTCTTTCAGGTGAATAGCCGTCTTTGTAAAAAACGATTCAGCCCGAACTGCCACGTTCGTCACGTTTTTCGTAAAGGCGCGCCAAAGGGAAACTCTGCGAAACCGGCTGATCTTGTACTACATCACCAACGGCGTTTTCGCACAGCAACCCCTTACAGAGTGTCGCAAGGTTGCGAGTATATCGGGCGATAGACGTCGAGACGACCACTGGGTTCTGATTTTGACTGTCAATTACGCGCCTCTATGTGCTTTTTCGAACAATTTGCTATCGTGCCGAACCTGCCCGGGCTCTCATCAGTGTTGTCGGGCCGAGAACCGACTATAAGAGAAACCCTTGCCATGACCACTGCGCCTTCGAGCACGGCGACGCCCGCACAACCCGCCCGTCCGCTGACCCGTAACGACTACAAGACCCTGTCGCTTTCTGCCCTGGGCGGCGCGCTGGAGTTCTACGATTTCATTATTTTCGTGTTCTTCGCCACCGTGGTCGGCAAGCTGTTCTTCCCTGCTGAAATGCCCGAATGGCTGCGCCTGATGCAAACGTTTGGCATTTTTGCCGCCGGATATCTGGCCCGGCCGCTGGGCGGGATCATCATGGCTCACTTCGGCGACCTGCTGGGGCGCAAGAAAATGTTCACCCTGAGCATTTTCATGATGGCCGTGCCGACCCTGATCATGGGTTTGTTGCCGACCTACGCGCAGATCGGCATGTGGGCGCCGATTCTCTTGTTGCTGATGCGCGTGATCCAGGGGGCGGCGATCGGTGGCGAGGTACCGGGGGCCTGGGTATTCGTTTCCGAGCACGTGCCGGCGCGCCACATCGGCTACGCCTGCGGCACCCTGACCTGCGGCCTGACGGCGGGGATTCTGTTGGGTTCGTTGGTCGCCACCGCCATCAATAGCATTTATACGCCGGTGGAAGTGGCGGATTACGCTTGGCGGATCCCGTTCCTGCTGGGCGGCGTGTTCGGCCTGTTTTCGGTGTACCTGCGTCGCTGGCTGCACGAAACCCCGGTGTTTGCCGAATTGCAATTGCGCAAGGCCTTGGCCGAAGAAGTGCCGTTGCGCGCCGTGCTGCGCGACCATCGTGGAGCCATTGTCATTTCCATGCTGTTGACGTGGCTGCTGTCGGCCGGCGTCATCGTAGTCATCCTGATGACCCCGACGGTGTTGCAGACGGTGCACCACTTCAGCCCGACTACGGCGCTGCAGGCCAATAGCCTGGCAATCGTATTCCTGAGTTTCGGTTGCATTGGCGCCGGTGTATTGGCCGACCGCTTTGGTGCCGGCCGGGTGTTCGTGTTTGGCAGCGGTTTGTTGTTGATCACGTTCTGGACCTTCTATCACAGCCTGTTCACTCACCCCGAGTGGCTGTTCCCGCTCTACGCCTTGAGTGGCTTGCTGGTGGGCACCATCGGCGCAGTGCCCTACGTCATGGTCAATGCCTTCCCGGCCGTGGTGCGCTTCAGTGGGCTATCTTTTTCCTACAACCTGGCCTACGCAATCTTCGGCGGTTTGACGCCAATGATCGTGACCCTGCTGTTGAAAGAAAGCCCGATGGGGCCGGCGTATTACGTCGCGATCATCTGCGGCATCGGGATGGTGATCGGTGGGTATCTTTGGAAGAAAGGCCGCTAAGCGGCGCCGAACAGCCCTGTGGCGAGGGGATGAATCCCTTCGCCACAACATCCTGCAAACCTCAATGCTGGCCTTTCATCCAATTGTCATATTTCAGCCATAGAGTGTTCACACGGCTTCCCAATACTTGGCCGACTTAACACACCTATCTGCTAGGAGTAAGGCATGAAACTGAAGCGTTTGATGGCGGCAATGACCTTTGTCGCTGCTGGCGTTGCGACTGCCAACGCGGTTGCCGCTGTTGACCCTGCGATCCCGAGCTACACCAAGACCACTGGTGTGTCGGGCAACCTGTCCAGCGTCGGCTCCGATACCCTGGCCAACCTGATGACCTTGTGGGCCGAGAACTACAAGAAAGAATACCCGAACGTAAACATCCAGATTCAGGCCGCCGGTTCCTCCACCGCGCCACCGGCACTCACCGAAGGCACCGCCAACCTGGGCCCGATGAGCCGCAAGATGAAAGACAACGAGCTGCAGGCCTTCGAACAGAAGTACGGCTACAAGCCAACCGCTATCCCGGTTGCCGTGGACGCCCTGGCCGTGTTCGTGCACAAGGACAATCCGATCAAGCACCTGACCATGGCCCAGGTCGATGCGATCTTCTCCTCGACTCGCCTGTGCGGCGCCAAGGCTGACGTCAAGACCTGGGGCGACCTGGGCGTGACCGGCGACCTGGCCAACAAGCCAGTCCAGCTGTTCGGTCGCAACTCGGTGTCCGGCACCTACGGCTACTTCAAGGAAGAGGCCCTGTGCAAGGGCGACTACAAGCCAAACGTCAACGAGCAGCCGGGTTCGGCTTCGGTTGTGCAGTCGATCAGCAGCTCGCTTAACGGCATCGGCTACTCGGGTATCGGCTACAAGACCGCCAGCGTGAAAACCGTTGCCCTGGCCAAGAAAGAAGGCGGCGAGTTCATCGAAGACACCGAAGAAAACGCCCTGAACGGCAAGTACCCGCTGTCGCGTTTCCTCTACGTCTACGTCAACAAGGCGCCGAACAAGCCTCTGGCCCCGCTGGAAGCCGAGTTCGTGAAGCTGATCCTGTCCAAGCAAGGCCAGGAAGTCGTGGTCAAGGACGGCTACATCCCGGTTCCAGCCAAAGTTGCCGCCAAGGCACTGGCTGACCTGGGTCTGCAGGAAGGCGGCAACGTCGCCAAGAAGTAGTACCTGAGCCCGGGCCAACGCCCGGGCTGCGGTGGGAGTGCAGACCACTGCCACCGCCCAATTTTCCCATCCGCTGCCGCTTCTAGCTGGCGGCGGATTTGTTGCGTCACTTCACTGTCATCTTTCTGTCATACAGGATCGCTAGGGTGTGCGCATGAATGATCTGGCCAACTCCACAATGACTACGACTTCCCCTCCCAAGCGCATTGACTTCAATACGCCTGAGCTGCAACGCAAGCGCCGCATCCGCGCGCTCAAGGATCGCCTGACCCGTTGGTACGTGCTGATCGGCGGCCTCGCCGTACTGGCGGCCATTACCCTGATTTTCTTTTTCCTCGCCTATGTCGTGGTGCCCCTGTTCCAGGGCGCGGACCTGACCGCCAAGGACTCGATCACCCCGGCCTGGATGCAAGACGCCGGCAAACCGCTGATGATCGCCATCGAAGAACAGAACCAGGTGGCCATGCGTATTTCCGACAAGGGCCAGGCATTGTTCTATGAGCTCGACAGCGGCGCCGAGCTGCGTCGCGTCGACTTGCCGATTCCGGCCGGCGCCAGTGTGGTTTCCATCGGTGAAGACCAGCCCGGCAGCCCATTGGTGGCGATCGGCCTGTCCAACGGCCAGGCCCTGGTGTTCCGCCACACCTATAAAGTCAGTTACCCCGATGGCAAGAAAACCATTTCGCCCGCGATCGAATACCCGTACGGCGAGGCGCCGATCGCGCTGAACGAGCAGGGCGCGGCTTTGGAACACGTCAGCCTCAACGCCACCGATTCGACGCTGCTGCTGGCCGGCTCCAGTGGCGCGCAGCTGTATGTGCTGTCGCTGACCAGCGAAGAAAACATGATGACCGGCGAAATCACCAGCGAGCAGACGCGTATCGACCTGCCGCAGATGACCGAGCCAGTGAAGGACATCTTCGTCGACCCGCGCCAGCAGTGGTTGTACGTGGTCAACGGTCGCGCCCAGGCCGACGTGTTCAGCCTGCGCGACAAGAGCCTCAACGGTCGCTACAAACTGCTAGAGAACGCCGACACCCAAGTCACCGCCGCCGCTCAATTGGTGGGCGGGATCTCGCTGATCATCGGCGACTCCAAGGGTGGCCTGGCCCAGTGGTTCATGGCTCGCGATCCGGACGGTGAATCGCGCTTCAAACAGATTCGTACTTTCCAGATGGGCAGCGCGCCCATCGTCGAGATCAGCGCCGAGGAACGCCGCAAGGGTTTCGTGGCCCTCGACACCGCCGGCAAGCTCGGCGTGTTCCACAGCACCGCCCACCGCACCTTGCTGGTGGACCAGGTAGTCGACGGCCAAGGTCTGTTCGGCATGTCCCCACGGGCCAACCGCCTGATCGTGGAGCAGGGCGGCAAGCTGCAACCGTTGATGCTGGATAACCCACACCCGGAAGTGTCCTGGAGTGCGTTGTGGAGCAAGGTCTGGTACGAAAACTACGACGAACCCAAATACGTCTGGCAATCGACCGCCGCCAACACCGACTTCGAACCCAAGCTGAGCCTTTCGCCGCTGACCTTCGGCACCTTGAAGGCCGCATTCTACGCGATGCTGCTGGCCGCGCCGCTGGCGGTTGCCGCCGCGATCTACACTGCCTACTTCATGGCGCCGGGCATGCGCCGCAAGGTCAAACCGGTGATCGAGCTGATGGAAGCGATGCCGACGGTGATCCTCGGCTTCTTCGCCGGCCTGTTTCTGGCGCCGTACGTCGAAGGGCACCTGCCGGGCATCTTCAGCCTGCTGATGTTGCTGCCGATCGGCATCCTCGTCGCCGGCTTCGTCTTCAGCCGCCTGCCGGAATCCATTCGCCTGCGGGTGCCGGATGGCTGGGAAAGCGCGCTGTTGATCCCAGTGATCCTGTTCGTGGGCTGGCTCTCGCTGTACATGAGCCCGTACCTGGAAGCCTGGTTCTTCGGCGGCGACATGCGCATGTGGATTTCCCATGACCTGGGCATCACCTACGACCAGCGCAACGCCTTGGTGGTGGGCCTGGCGATGGGCTTCGCGGTGATCCCGAACATCTACTCGATTGCCGAAGACGCCGTGTTCAGCGTGCCGCGCGGCCTGACCCTGGGCTCTCTGGCCCTCGGCGCCACGCCGTGGCAGACCATGACTCGCGTGGTGATCCTCACCGCCAGCCCGGGCATCTTCTCGGCGCTGATGATCGGCATGGGTCGCGCGGTGGGCGAGACCATGATCGTGCTGATGGCCACCGGTAACACGCCGGTCATGGAGATGAACCTGTTCGAAGGCCTGCGCACCCTGGCGGCCAACGTGGCGGTTGAAATGCCTGAGTCCGAAGTCGGGGGCAGCCATTACCGCGTGCTGTTCCTGTCGGCCTTGGTGCTGCTGTTGTTCACCTTCGTCATGAACACCCTCGCCGAGCTGATCCGTCAGCGTCTGCGCAAGAAATATTCGTCGCTTTAAGAAAGGTAGAAGTCTGTGAAACAGAACTCCCTGAAAGGATGGTTCAAGAGCGGCGCCCCTGGCGTCTGGATCAGCGGTGGCGCGGTGTCCATCGCGGTCATCATGACCATTGGCCTGCTGGCGGTGATTGCCGTGCGCGGCCTCGGCCACTTCTGGCCGGCGGACCTGATCCACGCCAATTACAACGTGCCGGGCATGCCTGCGCACCTGGTGGTAGGCGAAGTCGTACAGAAAGAAGAAGTGCCTCGCGAGCGCCTGAAAAGTGCTGGCCTGCCGGTGCCGGACGAAGGCCCTGAGTTCATGACCCGTGAATTGGTCAAGGTCGGCAACCGTGACCTCAACGGCACCGACTTCACCTGGATCGTCGGCGACTGGCTGACCAACCAGACGACGCCACCGGAGCTGATGGCCCTTGAGCGCCGCGAGTGGGGCAATTTCTACGGCTACCTGGTCAACGTCAAGGAACAAGGCAAGGTCATCGCCGAGGGCGAAGCGGCGTGGCCGCAGTTGCAGGCGCGTATCGAGCGGGTCAACCAACTGGCCGACGAGCTCAAGACCCTGGAAAAAACCGACATCGGCGCGATCAACGCTGGCCTGGAGCGCATCCGCCTGCACGGTCGCAAGCTGGAGCTGGACGGCAAGCTCGACGCCGCCGCCCAGGCCGACCTGGAAAGCGAACGCGCCGAACTCAACGCTCGCTACAAGGACATCGAGGCGCGCCTGGCCGACCTGCATGGCCAGTTCAATCGCGACAGCCTGACGGCCCGCGACGCCAACGGCAAGGAAGTGGAAATCGAAATCGGCAAAGTGGTGCATGCCTACCAGCCAAACGGCATGGGCACGCTCACCAAGCTGGGTTTCTATTTCAGCAAGGTCTGGGAATTCCTCAGCGACGATCCGCGTGAAGCCAACACCGAAGGCGGTATCTTCCCGGCGATTTTCGGCACCGTGATGATGACCCTCATCATGGCAATGATCGTGACGCCGTTCGGCGTGCTGGCGGCGGTTTACCTGCGTGAATACGCGCGCCAGGGGACGATGACCCGTCTGATCCGCATTGCGGTGAACAACCTCGCCGGTGTCCCGGCCATCGTCTACGGCGTGTTCGGCCTGGGCTTCTTCGTCTACGTGCTGGGCGGTTCGGTTGACCGACTGTTCTTCCCCGAAGCCTTGCCGGCGCCGACTTTCGGTACCCCAGGCCTGCTCTGGGCATCGTTGACCCTGGCGTTGCTGGCGGTGCCGGTGGTAATCGTCGCCACCGAAGAAGGTCTGGCAAGGATTCCACGTACCGTGCGCGAAGGCTCTCTGGCCCTCGGCGCGACCAAGGCCGAGACCCTGTGGAAAATCGTCCTGCCGATGGCGAGCCCGGCGATGATGACAGGCATGATCCTCGCGGTGGCCCGTGCCGCTGGCGAAGTTGCGCCGTTGATGTTGGTGGGCGTGGTGAAACTGGCGCCGTCGCTGCCGCTGGATGGCAACTACCCGTACCTGCACCTGGACCAGAAGATCATGCACCTGGGCTTCCATATCTATGACGTCGGCTTCCAGAGCCCGAACGTCGAGGCAGCCCGCCCGCTGGTCTACGCCACGGCGCTGCTGTTGGTGCTGGTGATCGCGATCCTGAACCTGTCGGCGGTGTGGATTCGTAACCACCTGCGCGAAAAGTACAAAGCACTGGATAGTTGATTACACATCGATTTCCTGTGGGAGCGAGCCTGCTCGCGATGGCATCACCTCGGTTCTAAAATCAGACCGAGTCGCCTGAATCGCGAGCAGGCTCGCTCCCACACATACACAGATCGGCCTGGCCACTCATTGGCCAACCGAACCGAATTTGTTAGCACAGGGAGCCTCCCATGCAACACGAAGCACACACACACGGCATCAACATGTCGGCCCTGGGCCGCGACAAGCAGAGCTTGAACCTGGCTCAGGAAACCGTCGCCATCGAAGTGCCCGGCCTGAACCTGTTCTACGGCCAGAAGCAGGCGTTGTACGACGTCAGCCTGAACATCCCGAAACAGCGCGTCACCGCGTTCATCGGCCCGTCGGGCTGCGGCAAGTCCACCTTGCTGCGCACCTTCAACCGCATGAACGACCTGGTGGACGGTTGCCGCGTCGAAGGCGAGATCAACCTCTACGGCAACAACATCTACCGCAAGGGCGAAGACGTGGCCGAGCTGCGCCGCCGCGTTGGCATGGTGTTCCAGAAGCCCAACCCGTTCCCGAAAACCATCTACGAGAACGTGGTCTACGGCCTGCGCATCCAGGGCATCAACAAGAAGCGGGTCCTCGACGAAGCCGTGGAATGGGCCCTCAAGGGCGCGGCGCTGTGGGACGAGGTCAAGGATCGCCTGCACGATTCGGCCCTGGGCCTGTCCGGCGGTCAGCAGCAACGTCTGGTCATCGCCCGCACCATCGCGGTGGAGCCGGAAGTCCTGCTGCTCGACGAACCTTGCTCGGCACTGGACCCGATCTCGACACTGAAGGTCGAGGAGCTGATCTACGAGCTCAAGTCCAAGTTCACCATCGTCATCGTGACCCACAACATGCAGCAGGCGGCGCGTGTGTCCGACTACACCGCGTTCATGTACATGGGCAAGCTGGTGGAGTTCGGCGACACCGATACCTTGTTTACCAATCCGGCCATGAAGCAGACCGAGGATTACATCACAGGTCGCTATGGCTAGCCCTAGAGCCGCAAGCGTCAAGCTGCAAGCGGCAAGTAAAAAGCGATCCGAGTAACGACACACATCAGCTTGCAGCTTGAAGCTTGCAGCTCACAGCTTTTGCGGAGCAAAACCATGATTTCGAAGGAAGGCCTCACTCATCACATTTCCGCGCAATTCAACGCCGAGCTTGAAGAGGTGCGCAGCCACCTGCTGGCGATGGGCGGGCTGGTGGAAAAGCAGGTCAACGACGCGGTGACCGCGCTGATCGAGGCTGATTCCGGCCTGGCCCAGCAGGTGCGCGAGATCGATGACCAGATCAACCAGATGGAACGCAACATCGACGAAGAGTGCCTGCGCATCCTTGCCCGTCGCCAGCCGGCCGCTTCCGACCTGCGTCTGATCATCAGCATCTCCAAGTCGGTGATCGACCTTGAGCGGATCGGCGACGAAGCCACCAAGATCGCCCGTCGTGCCATCCAATTGTGCGAAGAAGGCGAAGCCCCGCGCGGTTACGTCGAGGTTCGCCACATTGGCGACCAGGTGCGCAACATGGTTCGCGACGCGCTGGACGCCTTTGCCCGTTTCGACGCCGACCTGGCGCTGTCGGTGGCGCAGTACGACAAGATCATCGACCGCGAATACAAGACCGCCCTGCGTGAACTGGCGACCTACATGATGGAAGACCCACGCTCTATCTCGCGGGTCTTGAGCATCATCTGGGTGCTGCGTTCCCTGGAGCGTATCGGCGATCATGCGCGCAACATCTCCGAATTGGTCATCTACCTGGTGCGTGGCACCGATGTGCGCCACATGGGGCTCAAGCGGATGAAGGAAGAAGTGGAGGGCACCCCGTCCGAAACCGCTAATGTTCCCGGTGAAACTGACGATAAGTAAGATTGCCAAGAAAAGCGCCCGGCCTTCTGGTCGGGCTTTTTTTTGCGCTTTTTTTAGTCGAAAGCAGCACCCCGCGAACGAAAAGTCCCGGCGTGACTGAAGCTTTTTGGCAATACGCCATCAGTAAGGCGGTATGCTTGCCGGGATTTTTTAGAGGTGTATCTGGATGAGTAAGGTCAGTGTGTTGGTCGTGGACGATGCTTCGTTCATTCGTGACTTGGTGAAGAAGTGCCTGCGCAACTACTTCCCAGGTATCCGCATCGAAGACGCGGTGAACGGCAAGAAAGCCCAGGCCCTGCTGGCCCGTGAAGCGTTCGACCTGGTGCTGTGCGACTGGGAAATGCCGGAGATGTCCGGCCTGGAACTGTTGACCTGGTGCCGCCAGCAGGACAACCTCAAAGGCATGCCCTTCGTGATGGTGACCAGCCGTGGCGACAAGGAGAACGTGGTCCAGGCCATCCAGGCCGGCGTATCCGGCTACGTCAGCAAGCCTTTCACCAATGAACAGCTGCTGACCAAGGTCAAACAGGCCCTGAACAAGGTTGGCAAGCTCGACACACTCATGAACAGCGCGCCGACCAAGATGAACTCGGCGTTTGGCAATGACTCCCTCAGCGCCCTGACCGGTGGCAAGCCCCCGACGGCGGCTGTTGCGTCGGCCCCCGCCGCCCCTGTGCCCGCCCCAGCTGCTCCAGCCCGTGGTTTGCTCAACAGCCCGCCGGTCAAGGCACCGGCCGCCACCACTTCGCCGACCAACCGTGGCCAAGGCCAGTTGCGCCTGTCCAGCGGCACCCAGCAATGCGTGATCAAGGCCCTGAGCCTCAAGGAAGCGCTGCTGGTGGTCAAGCGCACCGATACGCTGCCGCAAGTGCTGGAAAGCTCGGTACTGGATATGGAACAGGGCGACAACGCCGAGACCGCTCGTCTGAACGGCTACCTGCACGCCATCGTCGCCCATGAGCAGACGCCCGACAGCGAATGGTTGCAACTGACCTTCCGCTTCGTCGACAAAGACCCCCAAAAACTCGACTACATCTCCCGCCTGATCGCCCGCGGCACCGCCCAGAAGCACTTCGTACCGGGCGCCTGATACGGCGGCGCCCCTCAGTCCGCTTTCGTCGGATCGCCGCCCGGAGCAAGCTCGCTCCCACACTGATCTGTGTTTGTCACAAAATTTGTGTCCGCAGCAGATCCCTTGTGGGAGCGAGCCTGCTCGCGAAGAGGCCATCAGCTCCAACACCGACCGCTGATCCATTTTTGAAACATCTGCCGACTACGCTGGTCCATCCCAGCTGCTAGGCTGCTTTGCAGGCCTTCATTTCGACAGAATTCTTGCCCATGCTCGTGCCGTTGTTGTTCGCCTGTGGTCTCGTCCTGGCCGCCACCCCGGCCCTGGCCATGACCATCTACAAATCCACCGATGCCAATGGCGTGGTTTCCTATAGCGACCGCCCCAGCAAAGGCGCCCAGGTGTTCGTGTTCCGTGATCGGATGGTCGAACGCCTGGAGCGGCAGGTGTTCCTCGATATCAAGAAGCAGAAGGGCGCGGACGCGGTTTACGTGCGCAATGACCTGTATGCGCCCGTCGAGATCGAGTTGAGTTTCGTCGGGTTGCGCAACGTCAGCGGGGCGCCGAGCCGGCCGATTCGTAGGGTGATGCCGGCGCGCAGCAACCTGCGCCTGGCGCTGCTCACCGCCACCCGGCCCGGCAGGCCCCTCGTGTACACCCCAAGGTTCGAATATTCCCTGGGCGACCCGGCAGGCACCGCGCAGGCGTATCGCTACCCGCTGCCCTGGGTCGGCGGGCCGTTTCGACTGAGCCAGGGTGCCAATGGCCAATACAGCCACTACGGTCCCAAGAACCGCTACGCCATGGACATCGCGATGCCCGAGGGCACGCCGATCATCGCGGCGCGGGGCGGCGTGGTGGTCAAGACCGAAAACTCGCAGACCGGACGCGGCACCGACCCTTCCGGCAACTTCGTGCGCGTGCTGCATGACGACGGGACCATGGGTGTCTATCTGCACCTGCAAAAGGGCTCGGTGAGCGTACGGGAAGGGCAGCGGGTGGCGGTCGGTACGCCGTTGGCGCTCTCGGGAAACACCGGCAACAGCTCCGGCCCGCACCTGCATTTCGTGGTACAGCGCAATACCGGGTTGGGGCTGGTGTCGATTCCCTACCAGTTCAACCAACCGGTGGGCGACCTGCCCAATTTTGCGGTGGGTAAGCAGTAGACGTTCGCGGGGGCTTTTCGTGGCGAGGGAGCTTGCTCCCGCTGGGCCGCGAAGCGGCCCCAAAAGCGACGACTGCTGCGCCCGAAGCGTCGGACCGGCCGAGCGGGAGCAAGCTCCCTCGCCACAGGAGGCCCGCCGGGACGGTCAATCGAGCATCAACACCTTCGCCAGGATGATCTTGGGCCCCTTCATCTTTTTGATGATGATCCGCAGGCCTTCGACTTCCAGCACTTCTTCCTCTTCCGGCACGCGCTTGAGGGTTTCATAGACCAGCCCGGCCAGGGTCTCGGCCTCGATGTGGTCCAGGTCGATCCCCAACAGGCGTTCGACCTTGAACAGCGGCGTGTCGCCGCGCACCAGCAGCTTGCCCGGCTGGTAGGCCAGGATGCCGCGCTCGGCCTTGCGGTGTTCGTCCTGGATGTCGCCCACCAGCACTTCCAGCACGTCTTCCATGGTCAGGTAGCCGATGATGTTGCCATCGGCCTCTTCGACCACGGCGAAGTGCGAGCCGCCCTTGCGGAATTGTTCCAGTAATTGCGACAACGGCATGTGCCGCGACACGCGCTCCAATGGCCGGGTCAGTTCGGCCAGGTTGAACGATTCGGGAATGTGATCCAAGGCCGCCAGTTCCAGCAGCAGGTCCTTGATGTGCAGCAGGCCGACGAACTCCTGGCGCTCGCTGTCGTACACCGGATAACGGCTGAACTTGTGGCGGCGGAACATCGCCAGGATTTCCTTGAGCGGCGCGTTGAACTCCAGCGTCACCAGGTCTTCCCGGGAGTTGGCCCAGTCCACCACTTCCAGCTCGCCCATTTCCACGGCGGAAGCCAGCACGCGCATGCCTTGGTCGCTTGGGTCCTGGCCACGGCTGGAGTGCAGGATCAGCTTCAGCTCTTCGCGGCTGTAGTGGTGTTCATGATGAGGCCCGGGCTCGCCTTGGCCGGCGATGCGCAGGATGGCGTTGGCGCTGGCATTGAGCAGGTAGATCGCCGGGTACATGGCCCAATAGAACAGGTACAACGGCGCGGCCGTCCACAAGGACAGCAGCTCGGGTTTGCGAATCGCCCAGGATTTGGGCGCCAGCTCGCCGACCACGATGTGCAGGTAGGAAATGATGAAGAACGCAGTGAAGAACGACACGCCCTTGATCACTTCCGGCGACTCGACGCCGATCGCGCCCAGCAACGGCTCGAGGATATGGGCGAACGCCGGCTCACCGACCCAGCCCAGGCCCAGGGAGGCGAGGGTAATACCCAGCTGGCAAGCCGACAGGTAGGCGTCGAGCTGGCTATGGACAGTGCGCAGGATATGCCCACGCCAGCCATGCTGCTCGGCGATGGCCTCGACCCGGGTCGAGCGCAGCTTGACCATGGCGAACTCCGCCGCAACGAAAAATCCGTTGAGCAGGACCAGGATCAAAGCAAAGAGAATCATGCCGAATTCGGCGAAGAGCGTAACGAGGGACAAGCCAGGGGAAGGGTCCATGATGGAGTTTTGCAGGTTCCGTAAGTGCGTAAGGTTCGAAATCAGTGCCTGAAAAGGCAGGCATAAGTCAGCCAATGTAGCGGCTGACTTGGCGATTGCCTAGAGGGAAGGGCTGGTCGGCGTCACTCGTCGCGGTTGGGGAGGCGCGCGCGAACCACCTGTGCTGGAGCGAAATGGCAGGTGAAGGTGCTGCCGTGACCGGGCACGCTGCTGATTTCCATGCGTGCACGGTGGCGCAGCAAGACGTGTTTGACGATGGCCAGTCCCAGCCCCGTGCCGCCGGTGTTGGAGTTGCGGCTGGAGTCGACCCGGTAGAAGCGTTCGGTCAGGCGCGGCAGGTGCTTGCTGTCGATGCCGATACCGGAATCGCGCACGCTCAGGTGCGCGCCCTGTTCATCGCCCCACCAGCGGACGTGGATCCGTCCTTGTTCGGGCGTGTACTTGACCGCGTTGAACACCAGGTTGGAAAACGCGCTGCGCAGTTCCGCCTCGCTGCCTTTGAGCTGGACGGCCGGGTCGGCTTCGAGGGTGATGGCCTGTTGCTTGGGGCCGGACAGTTCCTGTGCATCCTCGACGATGATCTGCAGAAGTTCGTCGATGGGTACCGGCTGGTTGTCCGACGGGTAATCGGTGGCTTCCAGTTTCGCCAGCAGCAGCAAATCGTTGAGCAAGGTCTGCATGCGCCCGCCTTGTTGCTGCATCTGCTGCAAGGCCCGGCTCCAGCGCGGGTTCACTTCCTCGACGTTGTCGAGCAAGGTTTCCAGGTAACCGCAGATCACCGTCAGCGGGGTACGCAGCTCGTGGGACACGTTGGCGATGAAATCCTTGCGCATCTGTTCCAGCTGATGGATGCGCGTCACGTCCCGCACCAGCATCAAATGCTCGTTGTTGCCGTAGCGGGTGATGTAGAGCTGGATGCGCAATCGATCGTTGGTGGGCGAAGGGATTTCCAGGGGTTCGGCGTAGTTGTCCTGCTCGAAATATTCCTTGAACCGCGGATGGCGAACCAGGTTGGTCACCGGTTGGCCACTGTCCTGGGGGGTCTTGAGGCCCAGCAGGGTTTCGGCGGCGCGGTTCCACCACTCCAGGTTGCCTTCGCTGTCGAGCATGATCACCGCGTCTTTGAGCGCCGCGGTGGATTCCTGGACGCGGTCGATCACCGCTTGCAGGCGGCCACGAACGCGCTGGTCGCGCCGTTGCAGATGATAGATGCTGTCGAACACCTCGCCCCACAGGCCGTAGCCATCGGGCGGGGCTTCGTCGGGTTGGTGCAGGCGCAGCCACTCATGCAGGCGCAGCAATTGCTTGAGGGTCCAGGCAAGGTAAAGCGCCAGCCCCACGGCCAGGCTCCAGCCGTAATATCCGGTGATCAGGCCGATCAACAGGCATCCGGTAACCAGCAACAACATATGGCGGATGAGGGTGCCATGCCAGTTTTGATTCACGTGAACGCGCGTCCTTGTCAGCTTGTCGGGCGGTAAGGGCTCGTATCAGGCCTTTGTCGAGAAACGATACCCGGTGCCGCGCACGGTTTGTACCAGATTCTCGTAGGCATCGCCGAGGGCCTTGCGCAGGCGCCGGATGTGCACGTCCACGGTGCGTTCCTCGACGTACACGTTGCCGCCCCAGACCTGGTCCAGCAGCTGCCCGCGGGTGTAGGCGCGCTCCTGGTGAGTCATGAAGAATTGCAGCAGGCGGTATTCGGTCGGGCCCATCTCGGCGGGCTTGCCGTCGATGGTCACCCGGTGGCTGATCGGGTCGAGCAGCAGGCCGCCGACTTCGATGGGCGCTTCGCCATCCGTCGGCCCGGCACGACGCAGCACGGCCTTGAGGCGCGCCACCAGTTCCCGAGGGGAAAACGGCTTGGTGATGTAGTCGTCGGCGCCGACTTCCAGGCCCTGGATCTTGTTGTCCTCTTCGCCCTTGGCGGTGAGCATGATGATCGGAATGTCGCCGGTCAGCTCATCGCGCTTGAGGCGCCGCGCCAATTCGATGCCAGACGTGCCGGGCAGCATCCAGTCCAGCAAAATCAGGTCCGGCTTGCGGTCGACGATGATGGCGTGGGCCTGTTGGGAGTTCTCTGCTTCCATGCAGTCATAGCCGGCCATCTCCAACGCAACGGCGATCATCTCGCGAATGGGCGCCTCGTCGTCGACGATCAGAATGCTCCTGCCAACCATGGGTTAATCCTCTTGTCATTTAACTGTCTTGCGCCGCATTAGATAACGGAATTATTGCAGCTGTGTGACAGTTATTTCCACGAGCTGCAGCAAACGAGATCCTGGACTACGCTTTGAGTCCGAATCCTGACAACTGCAAAGGAAGGTTTCCATGAATTATTACACCCGATCCATCAAGGCGCTGGGGCTGGTGGCTGCTCTGGCATTGCCGGGAATGGCGTTTGCGGCTGACGAGCCGGCGATGGTCAAGGACGGTGTGCTGGTCGATCACAAGGGCATGACCTTGTACACCTACGACAAGGACGGCGATGGCAAGTCGGTGTGCAACGGCCAATGCGCAACCAATTGGCCGCCGCTGATGGCCGAGAAGGGAGATGAATCCAAGGGGGACTGGACCGTAATCAAGCGTGACGATGACTCGATGCAGTGGGCCTACAAGGGTAAACCGCTGTACACCTTCGTAATGGACAAGAAGGCCGGAGACATGACTGGCGACGACAAGATGGACGGTGCATGGAAAGTGGCCAAGACTAAATGACCTTCGGCGTTCAGATTGCGCTTGTGGAAGCTTGCTCCCGCTGGGCCGGTCCGACGCTTCGGGCGAAGCGGCCCCACAATCCAGCGGTCGCTGCGCTACCGAGCGGGAGCAAGCTTCCTTGAACAACATCGAGCCTTCACGTCACATTGACGTCCCGCTCACGGCTTTTTAACCAACGCCGCCGGAAACTGACCGCCTTAGCCCCGTGGTCTTCCGGTCGCCGCCCAATGCTCAAGTTCCGCCTTCACCCCGTGTCCTGCCTGGTTCTGCTGCTGATGCTCGCCGCCCCCGCAACCCAGGCTGCGGAGACGACGCAGGCGCGGCCTGCCGAATGGGCCCAGCCGGTGGGAAAGCAGTACAACCTCTACCAGATGTCCCCGACGCTATACCGCAGCGCGTTGCCGGATGAAGGCGCCGTCTCCCTGCTAAAAAGACTCGATATCGGCACGGTCATCAACTTCTTGCCCGATTCGGATGCCAGTTGGCTGGCGGCTCCGGGCATCGAGCGGGTTCAATTGCCTTATCGCACCAATCACGTCGACGACAGCGATATTCTAAAGGCCCTTCGAACCATCGAGGATGCCGAGGCTCATGGCCCGGTGCTCATGCATTGCAAGCATGGCTCGGACCGCACCGGCTTAGTGGCCGCCATGTACAGGATTGTCGTCCAGGGCTGGAGCAAGGAGGACGCGCTGGACGAGATGACCGAGGGCGGCTTCGGTGACAGTCACTCTTTCAAGGACGGGGTCCGCTACGTCATGCGGGTTGACGTGGAGAAACTGCGCACGGCATTGAAGAACGGCGATTGCAGCACCAGCGTTTTTGCCCTGTGCTCGCTCAAGAGCTGGGTCAACTCGACGACGACGGCGCATCATCTCGACCCTCAGACGCTTGTTCCTTCCCGTTGATCGGTCGCCTGCAAGAATTCCGCGATGGACTCGGACAGTGGCCGTGAATCGCCGCGTTCCAATATCGTTTCGCGTAGCGCCTTGCCGGTCTTTCGGTCAAACAACCCGTTGCGCTTGAACCGCTTGAATACGGTCTTGGCCAGGGTTCGGGACCAGGCGTAGGCATAAATCCCGGCGTCATAGCCCGTGACCATGTAATCCAGGCCATTGGGCCAGCGTTCGTTCTCGAACGCCGGCAAATGGCCGACTTGCTCGCGGACCTGATCGAACACTTGCTGGGGCGTCCGCCCGTCGCCGTGGCTGCGGTGCAGCTCCATGTCGAATAACGCAGCGCGCAAAAGCCCCGCATCGACCCAACTGGTTTGGGTCTTCAGATACGTCAGCAATCGGTCGGCGACTTCGTTCGGCAACGATGCCCCGGTCTGGTGGTGCTTCGATACTCGGATCAGAAATTGTTTGGAGAAGCACCACCGTTCGAACAGTTCGCCAGCGAATTCGGCGGCGTCCCGACTGAGCTCGATGATGCCCGACACGTCGCGGTATTCGACCCGGCTCAACACATGGTGCAGGCAATGTCCCAATTCGTGAAAAAGCACTCGTAACTGACGATGGTCCAGCAACAGCGGGGTCGCAGCGGAGCCTTGTGGCAACCAGCCGTTCAGCACTGCCACAGGATAACGAGGCCGCCCCTCGGCGGTGATGCGGCGGTTTCGCAGGGTGCTGGTTTGTGGAAAGCCGTTCTGGTCCGCGTGTTCGAAAGGATCGAAATAGAAATAGCCAACGGTTTCGCCTCGCTCGCTGACCTCGTAAAGCCGCACCTGCGGGTGCCAGGTCGTCACGTCCGCACGCACGATGATATCCACGCCAAACAGGTCCCGGGCGACCAAAAGCAACCGTGCGAACGTCGGCTCCAACGGGAACCAGGCGCTGACGTCCTGTTCCGAAACGCCGGCCGTTTGCCGACGAAGCTGCTGGGCCAGGTAGAGATAATCCCAAGGCTCCACCTTGCTGAAGCCTTGCGTCCTGGCGAATGCATCGAGCTGCTTCCTGTCCTCGTCGAACGAGGCTTGGTGCTGTTCGAGCTGCCCGTTGAGAAATGTCAGGACCTCCTCTGGTGACTGTGCTTGCTCCGCCTCGATCGCCATCTGCGCGTAATTCGAATAGCCGAGCAGCGTCGCGAATTCATGGCGATCCTTGAGCAACTGGCGCAGCACTTCGCCGTTGTCGTAAATCCCGGCATGGGGTCCTTGATCCGAAGCGCGCGTGCTGTAGGCGACGTACATTTGCTTGCGCAGGCTGGAGTCGTCGGCATAGCGGGTGACGATGCGAAACGATTCATCGTCAAGTGTCAGCAACCAACCGGACTGGCCCTGTTCGCGCGCTTGCCTGGCCATTTGCTGCTTGAACGCAACGGGCAGCCCGCCCAATGCTGCTTCATCCTGGAAGGACTTGCTCCAGGCCTTGTTTGCCTCATGCAAGTGTTCCAAGAACAGGCTTCGCGCACCCTCCATACGCGCCTTCAAATCTTCCAGGGTTTCCTGCGCGGCGGAGCCCATCCCGTCCCGGTGCCACTGCCGCAGGATTTTTTTCAGCGTTCTTTTCCTGACCGGGGAAAAATGCACGGCGATCTCACTGTCCGCCAGGCGCTGGTAAAGTTGAAACAATTGGGTATTGCGCAGCAGCGATCGCTGGAAATCATCCAGGCGCTCCTCGCAGTCGAGTGAAGCCCGCGCCCAGGCCTCGCCACTTCTGGTGGATGCCATGCGGTCCAGTACATAGCCGAAGCCTTTCAGTCGCCCATGGATTTCGTCCATCGCCAGCACCAGGTCGTCCCAGGTCGGGAAGGGGGCCTGGGTCTCGATGATCTCGGCGACCTTGGCCCGGCTCTCGGCAAGAATCTGGTCCAGGGCCGGGGAGAAGTGTTCGGCCTGGATCTTCGAAAAGGGCGGCAGGTCGTAAGGCTGCAGCAGGGGGTTATCAGCGTGTTGCATGGGGGCTTCCTGTCAGTCGGACGTGTCAGGTCAGTCTGATCAGGAAAGGGGGCAACCTTGCGGTAACTATGTATCGCTTCCGGGCCGAGCGGCCCGGAAGGTGATGCCGAAGATGTCAGTCGGGTTTTTTCTTCAATTTCGGGTTGGGAAAAAACTGCACCGCCTGGACTTTCGCATCGGGCGTCTTGAGCGCCGATGTGTTGACCCGGGTGCCCAATTCCTTGGGCACCGACAGGCCTTGCTCGTTGAGCGTGTCGGAATAACCACAGGCCACGCATTCGCGATGGGGCACGCCGTCTTCGTTCCACATCATCAACTTGTCCGGCTCGCTGCACGCCGGGCAGACTGCCCCGGCAATAAAGCGTCGTTTGGTAATCACAGGCCCCTCGCTCATGCTGCCGCGTCCTCGCTCAGGCCGCTATGACGCAAGAGTGCGTCAATCGACGGCTCGCGGCCACGGAAGTCGACGAACAGCACCATTGGCTCCTGGGAGCCGCCGCGCGCCAGGATCGCTTCGCGGAAGGCGCGGCCGGTGTCGGCGTTGAGCACGCCGTCCTCTTCGAACTTGGAGAACGCATCGGCCGACAGCACTTCCGCCCATTTGTAGCTGTAGTAACCCGCCGCGTAGCCGCCAGCGAAGATGTGCGCAAAACTGTTCGGGAAGCGGTTGTAGGCCGGCGGACGCATCACCGACACCTCGTCGCGCACGCCTTCGAGCACTTCCAGTACGTTACGGCCGTCGCCGTGGGTGGCGTGCAGCTCGAAGTCGAACAGCGAGAACTCCAACTGGCGAACCATCATCAGGCCGGACTGGAAATTTTTCGCCGCGAGCATTTTCTCCAGCAGGTCCTGGGGTAGCGGTTCGCCGGTTTCATAATGGCCGGAAATCAGCGCCAGACCTTCGGGTTCCCAGCACCAGTTTTCCATGAACTGGCTAGGCAGCTCCACGGCGTCCCAAGCCACACCGTTGATGCCGGACACGCCGGCATGTTCGACGCGGGTCAACAGGTGATGCAGGCCATGGCCGAACTCGTGGAACAACGTGGTGACTTCGTCGTGGGTCAGCAGCGCCGGCTTGCCGCTGTCGGCCGGGGTGAAGTTGCACACCAGGTTGGCGACCGGGCTTTGCAAGACGCCGTCGACGGTGCGGCGGCGATCACGTGCGCCGTCCATCCAGGCGCCGCCACGCTTGTTGGCGCGGGCATAGAGGTCGAAGAAGAACCGGCCGACGTGCTGGCCGTTTTCCTTGATCTCGAACAGGCGCACATCCGGGTGCCAGCTGTCGAAGCCCTTCAGCTCGGCGATCTCGATCCCATAGAGGCGCTGCACAATGGTGAACAGGCCGCTCAGCACCTTATCGATCGGGAAGTAGGCGCGCAGGGCTTCCTGGGCGACGCTGTAGCGCTGCTGGCGGAGTTTCTCGCCATAGAAGCCGCTGTCCCAGCTTTGCAGGTCGGGGCAGCCCTGTTCGGCGGCGAACGCTTTCAGTTGCTCCAGGTCCTGGGCGGCAAACGGTTTGCTGCGCTTGGCCAAGTCACGCAGGAAGCTGAGCACCTGATCGCTGGACTCGGCCATCTTGGTCGCCAGGCTCAACTCGGCGAAATTGGCGAAGCCCAGCAGGTGGGCCAGTTCCTGGCGCAGGTCGAGAATCTGTTCCATCACCGGGCCGTTGTCGTTCTGACCGGCGTTCGGGCCCTGGGCCGAGGCGCGGGTGCAGTAGGCCGCGTAGACTTCTTCGCGCAGGGCGCGGTCTTCGGCGTAGGTCATCACGGCGTAGTAGCTAGGGAATTCCAGGTTGATCAGCCAGCCATCCAGCCCTTTGGCCTGGGCGGCGGCAGCCATTTGCGCCTTGGCCGAGTCGGTCAGGCCGGCGAGGGCGGCCTCGTCCGTGACGTGCTTGGTCCAGGCCTGGGTCGCGTCGAGCAACTGGTTGGAAAAGCGGCTGCCCAGCTCGGACAATTTGCTTTGCACTTCGGCGTAGCGCTTCTGCTGCTCGGGCGGCAGGTCGATGCCCGACAGGCGGAAATCGCGCAGGGAATGTTCCAGGATGGTTTTTTGCGCCACATCGAAACCGGCCGCCTCGGGGCTGTTCGCCAGGGCTTCGAAGGCCTGGAACAGCTCGCGGTTCTGGCCCAGCTCGGTGGAGTAGGCACTGAGCGCCGGCAGGCACGCCTCGTAGGCTTCGCGCAGTTCGGGGCTGTTGCGCACGGCGTTCAGATGGCTCACCGGGCTCCAGGCCGCGCCGAGGCGATCGTTGAGCTCGTCCATCGCCAATACCAGGCCGGCCCAGGTAGGCTGCTTGACTTGGGTCTTGAGGATTTCGGCGATGGCGGCACGGTTGTCAGCCAGGATCTGCTCGATGGCCGGTTGCACGTGTTCGGCGCGGATCGCCGAGAATGGCGGCAGGTCGTAGGGCTGCAAAAGAGGGTTGTTCACGCTCACGGTTGACACCTTCGCTGGAAGAAACATCGGCCCATCTTAATTACAATCGGCGTTCACCGCAGCTAGCAGCGCCTATCACCCGATAAGAGAGAGCCTATCGTGACCCTTCGCACGTACCAGAATCACAGCCCGCGGCTTGCCCGTGGGGCTTTTGTCGACAGCACCGCGGTGGTGATCGGCGACGTCGAAATCGGCGAAGACAGCTCCGTCTGGCCGCTGACGGTCATCCGCGGCGACATGCACCGCATCCGTATTGGCGCGCGCACCAGCGTCCAGGACGGCTGCGTGCTGCACATCACCCACGCCGGCCCGTTCAACCCCGATGGCTTTCCGTTATTGATCGGCGATGACGTGACCATCGCCCACAAAGTCATGCTCCATGGTTGCGCCGTCGGCAGTCGAATTCTGATCGGCATGGGCAGCATCGTCATGGACGGCGCGGTGGTCGAGGACGACGTCATCATCGGCGCCGGCAGCCTCGTGCCGCCGGGCAAGCGCCTGGAGAGCGGCTTCCTGTACGTCGGCAGCCCGGTGAAACAGGTCCGCCCGCTGACCGACAAGGAACGCGCATTCTTCACCTACAGCGCGGCGAACTACGTAAAGCTCAAGGACCTGCATCTGGCCGAAGGCTACGACCAGCCCTGAACCGTCCCGCCACTGCCCAGGAATTTTCATGCACTACCAGACTGTACTCTTCGACCTCGACGGCACCCTTACCGACCCCAGGGAAGGCATCACCCGTTCGATCCAGTTCGCCCTGAGCAAACTGGGCATCGACGAACCCGACCTGACCCGCCTCGAACACTTCATCGGCCCGCCTCTGTTGCAGGCTTTCATGCAGTTCTACGGCTTCGATGAAGCGAAAGCCTGGGAGGCGGTGTCTTTCTATCGCGAGCGCTTCAAGGTCACCGGCCTGTACGAAAACCGCGTGTTCGATGGCGTCCTGCCGCTGCTGGAAACCCTCGCCGACCAAAATCGGCAGCTGTACATCGCCACGTCCAAGCCCTGGGTTTTCGCCCGGGAAATTGCCCGCCATTTCGACTTCGCCAAGCACTTCAAAGTGATCTACGGCAGCGAACTGGACGGCACCCGCACCGACAAGGTCGAGCTCATCGCCCATCTCATGGCCGAAGAAAGCCTGGACCCGGCCGCCACCCTGATGATCGGCGATCGCAAACACGACCTGATCGGTGCCCGGAGCAACGGCCTGGACGCGGCAGCAGTGGGGTATGGGTTTGGCAGTTTCGAGGAATTGAGCGCGGAAAACCCGGTGCACCACTTCCAGACGTTGGATGAGCTGCACCGGGCATTCCTGCGAACCTGATCAAGACATTGACAAAGCCTGACAGCTTGCCTAACGCCCGTGGCGAGGGAGCTTGCTTGCGCTGGGCCGCGCAGCGGCCCTAATAATCTTGCGTTCGCTGCGCAACCGAGCGGGAGCAAGCTCGCTCGTCACGGGACCGAGGGCGTCGCTGGGCCGTCCCTCTGGGTGCTACCTAAAAATGAGACTGGCGTCATGGCCTCGAAAACGCTCTCTCCAGGCACCTTGATTGTTGCCATTCATTGCTTGAAGATCTCTCGCTCGTTGATGCCTCCCTCTGCCTGGAAACGACCCGAATCATGACGCTCTACCGCCTCCACGAAGCCGATCTCGACATCCCTGACAGTTGGCAGGACCAGAGCATCAATATCTTCAAGCTGCCTGCCGTTGGCGGTGCCAAGGAAGCCAGTTTCGTCATCAGCCGCGATCCGAGCCGGGGCGATACGCCGTTCAACGACTATGTCGACCAACAACTGGCGAGCGCCGAACAGCAGTTACCGGGTTTCAAGCTGATCAAGCGTTGGGATTTCTTGCTGCATGAGCGCGCCGCAGTGTTGCTTGATTACAGCTGGCAGCGCGAAGGGCGCGAGTTGATGCTGCGCCAGGTGTTTATCGACCGCCAGCCCGTGGGGCTGATTACCACGCTGACGACAACGCCGAACGATCTCGTGTTTCACGAGCCGGCCTGGAAAGCGGCCATGCATTCCTTCAAGGTCTTGCCGGCGACCGCCTGATCATTCCAGGAAGAAGACAACGCAATGGACATGCTGGCTGCTGCGCGCCTTGGCGATGAAATAGCCCACGGTTTTGGTGTCGCCGCGATGGTCGCCGGTGCCGTGGCCGGGGCATTGATCGGCGCGGCGGTTGTGGCGGCCACCGTGGCGACCGGGGGCGTGGCGCTGGCAATCATGGCCGGTTCGATTGCCGCCGGCGGGTTGTCGATGTTCCAGATCCTCAAGGGCCTGAACACCATTTTCAACTTGCCCGAGCCCACGACAGGGGCGTTGATCATGGGCAGTCTCAACGTGCACATCAACCGACGCAATGCCATGCGCGCTGGCGTCGATATGTCGGCCGGTTGCACGGGGCTGCCGATGAACCATCCGATCTGGCCGTTCCCGGTGCTGATCGCCGAAGGCAGCGCCACGGTCTACATCAATGGGAAACCGGCGGCGCGGTTGCAGAGCAAGATGGTCTGCGGCGCCCACATCAAGACTGGCAGCGCGAATACGTTCATCGGCGGGCCGACGGTCTCGGTGGCGTTTGTCCTCGACATCGAAGGCTGGCTGCACACCGGACTTGAAGCATTGGGGTTGGTGGCCATGGGCGCTGCCGCCGTGTTGGCTGCGATGGCCGGGGCGGCGGCTTTTGCCGGGTTCGTGGTCATCGGTGGCGCCATGATGGGCGGCATGGCGCTGCTGGGCGACCTGGGCGACCGCCTCGGGCCCGGTTATCGCGATCTGCTCCAAGGCATCGCCGGCATGGCGCTGCTGGGGCTGGGGCCGAAAATGGCGCGTCTCGGCGCGGGGCCAAAACCGCGTGTCGCGGCCTACAAGCCAGGCACGACCGAGGCCGATATCATGGCGATCCCCAAGGGCAGCCGGCCACCGCCGAGCGACTATCTCGAAGGCCCATACATCGACAAGCACCTCAAGACCTTCGAGGATGAGGGCGGCAGTTTCCTCTTCACCGCCGACGATATTTCCAACCCCAAATACGGGTCGTTCAACCCGAACAAGTTCGTTATGGCGAAGTCGGACCTGAACGCGGTGGTCGCCGAGTACAAAAAAACCGGCGACGTTTCGGTACTGGAATCGGCCTTGGGTTACGATCCGGGGTCGCTGGTGGGCAAGGACATCTACATGATGAACCTGGACAAGCCCAAGGTGCTGATGCCGACCGGCAACGAGGGCGGTGTGAACTCCCTATGGCGACCCGGCGGCCTGACCCATCCAGGCGGCATGCGCGAAGCCGTGCTGGACAACGTGCCCATCGCCCACGGCAACGACATCAATGCGCTGATGACGACCCGAGACGTAGTGAGAATCCAATGAACAACCCGCAAGACAACGTGCTGCTGTTGGCCCTCGCCAATGATGAATTGGATAAATTCCTGGTGGGCGAGCCGTTCTACTTTCTCGAGGCCAAGAACGACAACGACGAGCCCCAAAACGTAGTCGCGGCGTTCGACCGGTTGATCATGCCCTACTGGCTCCAGACCCATGACCCGAGTTTCCCGGCGCGATTCGTGGCGGGCCTGTTGCGGATGCTGGCGACATATCCAGACCGGACACGGGCGATCTACATCGCTGCCGATTGGGTCTGGTATTACCGTTTCTGCCAGGACAAGCAGCGCCAGCAGCCGCTGGGCCCCTACGGCGATCTGTTCGACGTGGACATGGGCGGCGTCGCCTTGGCCCTCAAGCGCCTGTTGGAAAACCACAAGGCCGAACTGGTGGCCGATACGCGGTGGGCCGGTGCGGCGTGGAACAGCCCGGACGGCATGTGGACGCCCTTGATGCGTTCGGCGGTGATGGTGCGGGACAAGTTGGGCGGGCCGGATTTCGTGCCGGCCAATATCTGAGCCGGCCATTGCCTGGTCAGGACAAAAAGCCGACATCGCAGGTACGAAGCCGCTCTGTAGCGAGGGGTTCACGCCTGCGCATCAAAACGTCAACGAGCCCTTGATCGTCGCCCAGTGCGCTGCCTCGGCATCGCCCAGCTTCTGGGCTTTGACATAACTCAAGGCAAGCATATTGCGCGTGCCCGGCAATACCAGCGCCAGTTGATACTGGAAGACCTTCTCGTTGCCCTTGTTGAACTGGCTGCGTAATTCAATGGCTTCGACTTCCTGGTTCGCACCCACGCGCAGGGTGGCGCCCGGCTGGCAGCGCAGGTCCTGGACTTGTTTCTCCAAGCGCTTGAGCTGCTCGTCGAGATTGCTTTGCAAGGTTTCACCCTCGGCCAGCAGGCTGCGGCTGACGATCAGCGACGTGCCCAGTTCAGGGAACTTTAGGATATTGATCGAGGCGTCGAGCAACTCGGCGGGCGGCAGTTGCAGCTGGAATTCGTTGAGGCGGTAAGTCATGGTGCTTGGTTCTCTGAATTAGCCCTTGGGCGCCGGGAACGCGGCGGCGACGTTCGCGTCGATGCTGGCCTTGACGCCCTGACCGTCCGGCGTGGCGCCGGGGCCGCCGCCATTGTTCAGGTGCAGCACGCCGCCGGTGTTGAATTCGGCATCGCCGCTGGCGTAAAAGCTGATTTGCACGCCGGTCAGGTTGATCTGGCCGCTGGCGTTGAGCTCCAGGATGCTTTCACCGCACACCAGGCGCAGGTTCTCGCCCACTTCGATGACGTAGCTCTGGCTGATGCTGTCGGTCTTGCGCTGGCCCACCGACAAAATGTCCTCCTGCTTGACGATGCGCAGGCGGTTGTTGCCGATGGTCACGGTTTCGTTGTGGCCAATGCTTTTGTTGCGGTCGTGGCCCACCGAATGGCTCTCGTCCACCTCGACCACGATGTCCTGGTTGCGCTCGGCATGGATGTACAACTGCTCGGCGCCTTTCTTGTCTTCCATGCGGATTTCGTTGAAGTTCGCCGGCGTGCCGCCTTTGCTCGAACGGCTCTTCATGCCGCTCTGGGTGGCATTTTCAGGCAGGTCGTAGGGCACGGTCTGCTCGGCGTTGTAGACACGACCGGTGATGATCGGCCGGTCAGGGTCGCCCTCGAGGAAGCTCACGATGACTTCCTGGCCGATGCGCGGAATCTGCATCGAGCCCCAGTTCTTGCCGGCCCAGGACTGCGACACGCGAATCCAGCACGAGCTGTTTTCGTTGGATTGGTCGTGCCGGTCCCAATAGAAGTGCACCTTCACCCGGCCGAACTGATCGGTCCAGATTTCCTCGCCCTTGGGGCCGACCACCAACGCGGTCTGCGGTCCCTTGACGATGGGCCGGTGGGTGATCGCCATCGGCCGGAAGCTCTGTTGGGCGTCGATACAGGTCAGGCTGCTTTCGAACTGTGCCGAAGGCGCGCCGACGCCGCTCTCGCCGCTTTCCTGGGAGATGTAATAGCGCGCGCCGACGATCAGGTATTCGCGGTTCTGGTCCTGTCGGGTGAAACCGGTGAGGCTGAACAGATGCCCCGACCCCAGGCCCCGGGCGTTGCCCGCCAGCTCGACCTGCTCGTGCTGGGTCTGCAAGGCTTCGATTCGGGTGCGGGCGTAGTGCTCGCCGTCTTCGCTTTGCACGTAGGTGCCCGGGTAATCGAACAGCGGATAGTCGCCGGCAGCATGCGGGCGGGGCATGGCCGAGCGCACGTCGATGCGCGCGCTGGGGCGCTGGAAATCATAGTCGTTAAGCTCCAGCGAACCCGGCTGGACTTCCTGGGCCAGGTGCCAGTCGTGGATATGGTCGCGCTCGCGCTGCTGCTCGTTCTTCGGGTAGTAAGGCACCGATCCATAGCCGGGCGCCGTGGTGTGGGCGCCGTAGGCGTCGGCCAGCACCAGCACATGACGGCCCTGTTCATGGCGGAAGAAGTAGTAGATGCCTTCCTGCTCCATCAACCGACTGACGAAATCGAAGCTGGTCTCGCGGTACTGGACGCAGTATTCCCACTCGCGATACGGGCGGCTGAGGGTGTCTTCGAAGTCGGAAAAACCCAGGTCGCGAAACACCTGCTTGATGATCTGCGGGATGGTCAGGTTCTGGAAAATCCGGCAGTCGGAAGTGCGTGTCAGCAGCCACAACCAAGGGCGCAGCGTGGCCTGGTAACTGGCGAACTGGCCCTGGTCGACGTTCTGGCTGAAGCGCGCAACGATGCCGTGGAAATGCCGTTCGCCGCCACCGTCCAGCTGAACGCTCACGCACATCGGTTTGCCGAGCACCTGATTGAGGTCGATGGCGTTGTCCAGCGAGTGCAGCTGCAACTCATAGTTGAACAGCCGCCCCAGCTCTTCGCCGCCGCCCATGTCCTTGAGCAACAACACCTCGGGCCCCAGCGGGCTGGTGATCTTGGCCAGGCGTGAGGCTTGGTTGAATAGCATCGGTGATCTCATGTAAAGGGTAATAACTGACGGAACCGAATAGCCCTTGTGGGAGCGAGCCTGCTCGCGAAAGCGGTGTGTCAGTCAACAAGGATGTCACTGACAGATTGCATTCGCGAGCAGGCTCGCTCCCACAGGGTCGTGCGGTGTTACCTGAAGTCAGGCCGCATCGCTGAAATCGTACTTCAGTTCATTGTCCACCGCGCTGATCCGCACGCCGGCCATGGCCTTGCCTTCGAGCATGCGGGTGAGGAACTCGCGGCTCATGTCCGGCAGCAGGCTGTTGGTCAGGATGGTGTCGATCATGCGCCCGCCGCTTTCGGTTTCGGTGCAACGCGAGACGATCAGGTCGATCACCGCGTCGTCGTAGTCGAAGGTCACTTTATGGGTGCTCTCCACGCGCTTCTTGATGCGGTTGAGTTGCAGGCGGGTGATGGCCTTGAGCATCTCGTCGCTGAGCGGGTAGTACGGGATTGTCACCAGACGACCGAGCAGGGCCGGCGGGAAAATTTCCAGCAGCGGCTGGCGCAGGGCCTTGGCGATTTCTTCCGGTTCTGGGACGTTCTGCGGGTCCTTGCAGACCTGGGCGATCAGCTCGGTGCCGGCGTTGGTGGTCAGCAGGATCAAGGTGTTCTTGAAATCGATCACCCGGCCTTCGCCGTCCTCCATCACGCCTTTGTCGAACACCTGGAAGAAGATTTCGTGCACGTCCGGGTGGGCTTTTTCCACCTCGTCCAGCAGCACCACGCTGTACGGTTTGCGCCGCACGGCTTCGGTCAGCACGCCGCCTTCGCCGTAGCCGATGTAGCCCGGTGGCGCGCCCTTGAGGGTGGACACGGTGTGGGCTTCCTGAAACTCGCTCATGTTGATGGTGATGACGTTCTGCTCGCCGCCGTACATGGCTTCGGCCAGGGCCAGGGCGGTTTCGGTCTTGCCCACGCCGGAGGTGCCGGCGAGCATGAACACGCCAATCGGCTTGCTCGGGTTGTCGAGGCCGGCGCGGGAGGTCTGGATGCGCTTGGCGATCATCTGCAAGGCATGGTCCTGGCCGATGATGCGTTTTTTCAGGTGCTGGTCGAGGTTGAGCACGGTTTCCAGTTCGTTGCGGGCCATGCGGCCCACCGGGATACCGGTCCAATCGGCAACCACCGAGGCCACGGCCTGATAATCCACGGTCGGCAGGATCAATGGGTTTTCACCTTGCAGGGCGGTCAGGCGCTGTTGCAGGTCCACAAGTTTCTCGCGCAGGGCGTGGCTTTCGTTGTCAGAAGCTTCGCTGCGGTCTTCGCTGTCCACCGCGCCGACGCGCTCGCGCAGGGTGGCGCGGGTTTCCAGCAATTGGTCCACCAGGGTTTTCTCTTCGGCCCAGCGGCTTTCCAGCTCCGCCAGACGCTCACGTTCGGCGCCCAGCAGGCTTTCGCTCTGGGTCTGGCGGCTGCCGATGGCCACGCCGATGGCGTGCTCGCGGGCAATGATTTGCAGCTCGGTTCCCAGCGCTTCGATACGGCGGCGGCTGTCGTCCACTTCGGCGGGCACGGCGTGCAGGCTGATGGCGACGCGGGCGCAGGCGGTGTCCAGCAGGCTCACGGATTTATCCGGCAACTGGCGCGCGGGAATGTAGCGGTGGGACAACTTGACCGAGGCTTCCAGGGCTTCGTCGAGGATCTGCACCTGATGGTGTTTTTCCATGGTCGAGGCCACGCCGCGCATCATCAGCAGGGCCTTGTCTTCAGACGGTTCGGCGACTTGCACCACTTGGAAGCGGCGGGTCAGGGCCGGGTCTTTTTCGATGTGCTTCTTGTACTCGGCCCAGGTCGTGGCGGCCACGGTGCGCAAGGTGCCGCGGGCCAGGGCCGGCTTGAGCAGGTTGGCCGCGTCGCCCGTACCGGCGGCGCCACCGGCACCCACCAGGGTGTGGGCTTCGTCGATGAACAGGATGATCGGCTTGGGCGAGGCCTGGACGTCTTCGATGACCTGGCGCAAGCGTTGTTCGAATTCGCCTTTCATGCTCGCGCCGGCCTGCAACAGGCCCACGTCGAGGCTGCGCAGCTCCACGTCCTTGAGGGACGGCGGCACGTCGCCGGCGACGATGCGCAAGGCAAAGCCTTCGACCACGGCGGTCTTGCCCACGCCGGCTTCACCGGTGAGGATCGGGTTGTTCTGCCGACGGCGCATGAGGATGTCCACCAGTTGGCGGATCTCTTCGTCACGGCCGACGATGGGGTCGAGCTTGCCGCTGCGGGCCTGCTCGGTGAGGTCGACGGTAAAGCGCTTGAGCGCTTCCTGCTTGCCCATGGCGCTAGGGGCCATCGCGCCGCTGGCCTCGCCCGGCACCGCGCCGGCGTTGAAACCGTCGCTGGCGGCCAGGGCGTTTTCAGGCGAGTCGCCAACGTATTCATCGAAGCGTTCGCTCAAGGCTTCAACCTTGACTTTGTCGAACTCCGACGACAGGCCCAGCAGCGCGTGGCGCAGGCTCGGCGTCTTGAGGATGCCCAGCACCAAATAACCGGTGCGCACCTGGCTTTCGCCGAACATCAGGCTGCCGTAGACCCAGCCGCGTTCCACGGCTTCTTCAACGTGGGAGGACAGGTCGGTGATTGATGTCGAACCGCGTGGCAAACGATCCAGTGCCTCGGTCAGGTCACGGGCCAGGCGCGCCGGCTCGATGTTGAACTGGCGGATGATGCGGTGCAGGTCCGAGTCCTGCAGTTGCAGCAATTGATGAAACCAGTGGGCCAGCTCCACATAAGGGTTACCGCGCAATTTGCAGAACACGGTGGCGGCTTCGATGGCTTTGTAGGCCACGCTGTTGAGTTTGCCGAACAACGCGGCGCGACTGATTTCACCCATGCTCATGGCTCCTTGAGGTCTGTGAGGTGTTGGCCTGTTCGGCGTAATGCCGGGCCAGTATTAGATCGTTGGCATCTTTTTCAGGTCGTCCCAGCCAGGTGTTGAAGCCCAGGCGGAAACGGCCATTGAGTTGTAGTGGGGGCACTTCGGGCTGTTCCAGCACCAGGTTCAGGTCCCAGTCCAGCTCGTGTCCCAGGTATTCCGCGACCCAGGCCACCAGCTCGTTGAACGGTTGGCTGCCGGGCAGCATGCCCATGTAGTCATCGAGCTTGAGCGGGCCCAGGCGAATGCGGAATTTGTGCTGGCGGTCCCACACGAAACGGCCCAGGCAGAAGTCCACGCCCAACTGATGGGCGCTGACACCGACGCGGCTGCGCTCCGGCAGTTCCAGCCACTGGCCGACGTATTCTTCGATTTCCACCGGCAGGCCGAAATACTCGCTGAGGATCGCCTTCAGGCCGTCCGGATAACGGGTTTGCGCCGAGAGGTGGCCACTGTAGTGCAGCTTCGCCGTGTCGGGGATCAATCCTTGGTTGAGCAGGCTCGGCATGCCCCGGCCGCTGAGTGCCGCCAGGCGCGCCGACCAATAGTCATCGTCCGGGCGATCGTGGCTGACGGTCGGCCGCGCTTCGGCCCAGGCCCGGTAGAACAGGCTGAGCAGGCGATGGTGGAACACGTCGAGGAAGCGCTTGCTGGTGCTGTCGCCATTGTTGCGCTGGCGTTCGCGCACGTATTCGGTGATGTGCAGCGGCATCGGGCCGTTGGGGCCGCCGAGGCCGAAGAAGAACTGTTCCAGGCGCGCCGGCGCGCCGTCCACGCCCGGTTGCACCGAGGCCAGGGTCGCCGGGGCGAAGGTACAGTCGGCCTGTTGCCCGAGGCGCAACGGGTCATCGGCCAGGCGCAGGGAATGGCCCAGGCGCGGCAGTTCGGGGGTTTCACATTCGATGCGCCGCAACGCCTGGAAAAAGTCGTATTCCCAGGGTTCCTGGTGCATCGCCTCCAGGGTACTCACAGGGTCGGACGACGTCCGGGCTTGGCTTTCCATCGCATGATCTCGCCGCGTTCGGTGGTACGGATCACCGTCTCGGTAAAACTGTTGATCGACACGTAGCGTGCCAGGAAGCGCTCCAGTACCGCGCCGAGCAGGAACACCCCGGTGCCGCGAAACGCGTTTTCATCGAATTCCAGGGTGATCTCCAGGCCACGCCCAAAGACGATCGGGCCGGGCATCGGCAGGCGGCGGGTGCACGCCTTGCTGCTGACCTCCCGTAAGCCTTCGATCTGCAATTGCAGCGCGGCGTCGTTGCTGTCGCCGTACAGTCGCAGCAGCTCACGCAAGGCGGCGGCGCCTTGGCCCTGTTCGCTCAACGACAGGTAGTTCAGGGACAACTGGCTGATCAATCGCCAGGCCTTGGCGTCATGGGCATGGCTGGCCCGTGGGCGACTGGGACCTGCCACGCAACGCACCGCGCCCACCGGCGCACTGTCGGCCAGGGTGAAATCGGTCTTGCCGTTGCCCACGCTCATGAACAGCGGCAGATCGCGGTTGGTGCACAGCGCGGTCACCCCCAGCTGGCGCAAGTCGTGGCGATAGGGCGCTTGCTGGCTGTCAACCAGGCTGACAAAGGTCTCGCTGCCGACGTAGGTCGAGCGCGGGCCGTTGCGGCGCTGGTCGCTGGACAGCACGCGGGGTTCGCGGCGTACGGTGTAATAGGCTTTGTCGCGGCCGTAGCGGGACGGATCGCGCACCGCATAGAACGGCAGGAACGGTTGCTCCGGCCCGGTGCCGTGGCCGGTCAATCCGGTCAGCGAATGCACTTCGAAATCCATCGGCCGGGTGCGGTCGGCAATCACATGGTGTTCGTTGACCCGGTCCGACAAGTGAATGCGGTCCAGGCGCTTGGGAAACAGATTGATCGCCGGGGTGCAGAACGGCAGGAATTGCGAGGCGCCGACACTGCCTTCCAGGCTCGGATCGTGACGGTCGAACAGCACGATCAATTCCAGCTCCTGGCCTTCGCAGCGCTTGACCGCGCGGCTGAGCTGGGTGAAGTCGACGAACAGGAAGCGATGGGGCAGGGCGAAATATTCCTGCAGCAGCCGATAGCCCTGGAAAGCCCGCGACACCACCGGCAATGCGGCCTCGGCGTCATCGAAGCCTTGGGAACGCAATGCATCCTGGGGCAACCGTTCGACCCAATTGCCGCCGGGCTGGCGCGCGAACACCGCGCAGGCGTTGCCCAGCAGCTGTTCGTAAAGGCGGAAGGGCTGTTCGTCGGCGCCGCTGAGGTACAGCGGCAGATTGTCCAGGGCCAGGCTGTTGAACGGCAGCTCGGCGCCGGTGCGCAGGGTCAGGCGCAGGCCGGCCTTGGCTTTCGGTTCGCTGGCGGCCAAACGCCCGAGCACGGCGGACGGGTTGCCGAAATATTCGGCCTGGCTGACCTGCAACGGCCACAACGTCACCGGGTGAGCGGTGCGGTACTCGCAGCAAGTCTGGGACTCGCGACCCAGGGCGGCGCGCAGCACGGTATCGCGGGGCAGCGGGAAACCACTGCTCAGCGAGCCTTCGTCCGGGTCGGCCTGCATTTGCACCACGGTCATCGACGGCGTCGGCGCCAGGTAGTGCGGGTAGGCGATTTCCAGCAGGTTGTGGGTGAAGGTCGGGTACTCGGCGTCGAGCTTGAGTTGTACCCGCGCCGTCAGATAGGCGAAGCCTTCCAGCAGGCGCTCGACATACGGGTCGGCGCAGTCCATCCCGGCCAAGGTCAGCCGGCTGGCGATCTTGGGGTATTCCTTGGCGAACTCCGCGGCGCTTTCGCGCACGTGGTGCAGTTCCTGGTTGTACAGCTCCAGCAGGCGCGGGTTCATGGGCGTCTCCGCTGGTCGGCGTTGACGACGCGCACGTGGCCGGTTTCCAGGTCCAGGTCGGTTTGCAGCATCAGGCGCAGCGGCACCGGCTGCGCCCAGAGGTCGCCTTCGATCTCGAAGCTCAGGGCGTTGTGGTTCATCTCGGCCGTCGCCCGGGCTCGCACGCGCAACGTGTGACGCAGGATGCGCGGTTCGAACGTGGCGATGGCCTGATGGATCAAGGTTTCCAGGGCGGCGACGTCGACGTTCGACGCGCTGTTGCCCGCCAGCGCCGGCAGGCCGAAATTCACCACCGACGTGCCCGCCGGCGTGTGCAGCGTGGCATCGCCGTCGAGCAGCGAGGTGGTGTTGAGCAGCCACGCCAGGTCACGCAGCACCGAGGCTTTCAATTGCGTCAGGGAAAGCACGCGCTTGTCGGCGCTTTCCTTGGGGTTGGTCGGATCGTCGTCGGTCAGCCGGTCCAGCAAGGACGGTTGCAAGCGATCGCGGGTGGCGATTTCGGTTACCACGTGAATGGCGCTACGTACATTTTCTGGTCCGCTCCCGGGCCGCAGAATGCATAGATGCTTACCGGAGCTGCTTCAAAGCCCTGCGGCATCTGACGGATAGCCTGCATCTTGGTGATGCAATCGCGACTGGGCGCGGGCATGTGCTCGCTACGCCAAACCGCAAATATCGGTACTTCGTTGAACTTCTCCACGCGCAGCTGCTGCTTGTCCAACATAAAGCTGCAGGGCCATTCCATATCCAATTGCATGCGGCTCTGGTCGGATTTGAGCAGTGCGCACTGGCCTTGATCGTCAATCAGGCTAAGTGCTTGCCCAACGAAAACAGCTCGGGTTGCCGTCGTCTCGGTATGTTCGGCACATGCGCTCAGGCAAACCAGATTCATCGCCAGGCAAGCAGCGAGCAGGTGCTTTTTCATCATGTCAGCTCCCAGAACCAGACAGCCTTGGACCTGTAGAAAAGATCACCGGTTTGAGTCACGCCCCGGTTCCATAGATCGATGTGATCGCCGGTGCGGTTTTCCTCGGTCTGGCCCTGTTGCCGATAACAGTCTTTGAAGAATATCAACCCGGTCTTGCTCATCAACTTCTGCCGGTCGGCGGCGCTATTGCTGAGGATGGTAGGTCGCCCCAGATGGTGCTTCCACAACCAGTTCGCCAACGATTCGGCGCCCCTGGCGTGTTCATGGGCACACTTGGGTTCGGTGTAGGTGAATTTATTGACTTTGATAGTCTTCTCGGCATTGAGCGTCACGCTCATGCGTATGGCGCACTGGTTGGCCCACGGACCGTCGCAAGGCTTTGCATCGGGATGGGTTATCCGCAAATCGGAATACGCTTTCCACAAATTGATAAACGCAGGCTTGGCCATGACTCAGACACCGGGCAGGAAAGGATGGGATGCGAGCAAGCACCAAACACCCCCGGCGCGTGGCGCCAGGGGCGTGTTCGATTACACCTTGACGTTCTGACGGATGTTCCAGCCGAACTTGACCGGGCCGCCTTCCTTGGTGCCGTCGGCTTTCTGCGGCTGGTAGTCCACCAGCACCTTGGCGAAGTTCAGGGTGACGTTTTCGGTCAGGCGATCATCGCCACCCGAGCCGCCGGTGCTCAGGGAAGTGATCAGCACTTCTTCCAGGTTGATGATCATGTACTCGACCTGGTTTTCGCCGCCGGCCTTGCGCACGGTCAGCTTGACCTTGTCGACGTGCTTGCCGCTGGCGCAGTGCATCATCAGGTTCGGTGAAGCCTTGTCGACGTACTTGGTCAGAGACAGGTCCTGGATGCTCACCTTGCCCGCGCCACCGCCACTGCCCACGTGCATGTTGCCGGTCTGGGACATGCCCCAGCTCCAGTTCAGGACGTCGATCTCGTCCTTGTGGACCTTGTCCATGGACTCGCCCTTGATGTCGCCGATCTTGATGAAAATATCAACAGCCATGTTTTCTCCCTGTGTGGTCTCTACCACGTTGTTTGGTTGACGCTGACCTTGCGAAATCTGTTTTGCCGAGCGGAACTAAGGTGATCTCCAAACTGCTGAAGATCCCTTGTGGGAGCGAGCCTGCTCGCGATGGCGGCGGGTCAGGCAACGCAGGTGGCGACTGATCCACTGCCATCGCGAGCAGGCTCGCTCCCACATGTTCTATTGCGTACGTTCAGTGGGTTTTTAAGCGCCCTTGGCCGAAGGCAGTTTCGATACCAGGCGCAGCGACACGGTCAGCCCTTCGAGCTGGTAGTGCGGACGCAGGTAGAACTTGGAGTTGTAGTACCCCGGGTTGCCTTCGACTTCTTCGACGATCACTTCGGCGGCAGCAAGCGGGTGCTGGGCCTTGGTGGTCTCGGTGGAGTGCGCCGGATCACCGTCGACGTAGTTCAGAATCCAGTCCTGCAACCAGCGCTGCATTTCGTCCTTCTCTTTGAAGGAGCCGATCTTGTCGCGCACGATGCACTTGAGGTAGTGGGCGAAACGGCAGGTGGCGAACAGGTACGGCAGGCGCGCGGCCAGGTTGGCGTTGGCGGTGGCGTCCGGGTCGTCGTATTCGGCCGGTTTCTGCAGGGACTGGGCGCCGATAAACGCGGCGAAGTCGGTGTTTTTCTTGTGCAGCAGCGGCATGAAACCGTTCTTCGCCAGTTCCGCTTCACGGCGGTCCGAGATAGCGATTTCAGTCGGGCACTTCATGTCCACGCCACCGTCGTCGGTCGGGAACGTGTGGGCCGGCAGATTTTCCACTTCACCGCCCGACTCCACGCCACGGATGCGCGAGCACCAGCCGAAGTGTTTGAAGGAACGGTTGATGTTCACCGCCATCGCGTAGGCCGCGTTGGCCCAGGTGTACTTGGAGCTGTCGGCGCCGTCGGTGTTTTCTTCGAAGGCGAAGGCTTCCACCGGGTCGGTCTTGGCGCCGTACGGCAAGCGCGCCAGGAAGCGCGGCATGGTCAGGCCGATGTAGCGCGAGTCTTCCGACTCACGCAGCGAACGCCAGCCGGCGTATTCCGGCGTGGTAAAGATCTTGGTCAGGTCGCGCGGGTTCGACAGTTCCTGCCAGGAGCCCATGCCCATCACGGTTGGCGAGGCAGCGGCAATGAACGGCGCGTGCATCGCGGCGCAGACTTTCGACAGTTCGCCCAGCAGTTCCACGTCCGGTGGCGACTGGTCGAAGTAGTAGTCGCCAACCAGGCAGCCGTAAGGCTCGCCGCCGAACTGGCCGTATTCTTCTTCGTACATCTTCTTGAAGATCGGGCTCTGGTCCCACGCGGTGCCCTTGAATTTCTTCAGGGTCTTGTGCAGATCAGGCTTGGAGATGTTGAGCACGCGGATCTTGAGCTGCTCATCGGTCTCGGTGTTGTTGACCAGGTAGTGCAGGCCACGCCAGGCGCTTTCCAATTGCTGGAAATCCGGGTGGTGGATGACCTGGTTGACCTGGGCGGTGAGCTTGGCGTCGATGGCGGCGATGATCGACTCGATCGACTTGATGGCGTCGTTGGACACCAGGTCGGTCTGCGCCAGGGCCTGTTCGGCCAGGGTGCGCACGGCGGTCTCGACGGCTTCGCGGGCACGTTCGGTCTTGGGTTTGAATTCTTGCAGCAGCAGCGAGGCGAACTCGCTGGTTTCTTCGGTGGCGCCCAGGTTCTGGGGCTGATTGTCGCGTACCAAATCGTTCATGATTGTTAGTCCTTAAGCCTTGGGCTCTGCGTCGGCGGGCTTCGGCGCGCTCGCCAGGGCCTGCAACAGCGCTGGGTCCTTGATCGCCTTCATGATGATTTCCTCGGCGCCGGTCTTGCCGTCCATGTAGGTCAGCAGGTTGGCCAATTGGGTACGCGCTTCGAGCAGCTTGTTCAGCGAGTCGATCTTGCGCGCCACGGCTGCCGGGCTGAAGTCGTCCATGCTTTCGAAGGTCAGGTCCAGGCTCAGGTTGCCTTCGCCGGTCAATTCGTTAGGCACATGGAACGCCACGCGCGGCTGCATGGCCTTGAGGCGCGAGTCGAAATTGTCGACGTCGATCTCGAGGAACTTGCGATCGGCCACCGGTGCCAGAGGCTCGGCGGGCTTGCCGGCGAGGTCGGCCATTACCCCCATGACGAAGGGCAACTGGACCTTTTTCTCGGCGCCGTAGAGCTCGACGTCGTACTCGATCTGCACTCGAGGCGCGCGGTTGCGCGCGATGAATTTCTGAGAACTTTGCTTCGCCACGTTGCTGCTCCTGGTCGCTTGAGCGACGGTGTTGGCGTCATCGGGAGGTACCTATGACGTGACTGCGTGATCCGCTCGCTTTTTATTCGCTTTCCGGGCCGCGCAGGTTTTCAAATTGACTCATGCCGTCGGGAATCAGATTGCGCACGATCGCCGCGAAGTCGGCGTGCACCAGATTCTTCGCCCGATTCAACAGCACCGGCAGCGGGCTGGAGGGCTCATGGCGGGTGTAGTACGCCAGGATCCGGTCCAGGCTGCGCAGCACGTCGTCACGGTTGTTGATTTCCCCCGGGACGGTACTGCGGGGCGCGCCTGGTGAGCTGGTGTATTCGACGGGTGCGGTGTCGTCGGTTTCGACAGGATCGGCAAGGTCGCTGTCGCCGCTCTGCGGGGCGAACTGACCGAGTATCTGCAACGCCATTTTCAGCGGCTGCTTCAACGGGCCGAGGTCCACGCCTTGGGCGGAACCGACCTGGTCGCTGACCTGCTGTTCGATGGCTTCGGCGGCGCTGCGGGCTTCCAGCAGGGCGGCACGGATGACTTCCAGCTGCTCGGGGTCGCTGTCGAGCAGGGCGCCGGCGAGCTGTTCGGCGCCGAGACTTTCATCGGGGAAACTTTGCAAGCCGCTGGCATTGGCGGCGGCGCGCAGGCTGACGGCGCCGAACGTTCGCGAGCGGGCCAGGATGCTCTCGCGCAACAGGCGAATGGTGACGTCCGACGTCAGGCCGGCGAGGGCATTGATGCGCACGGTGGGGTCGTTGTCGTCATCGGCGTCCAGGCGCGGGTGCAGGTCGGCCCAATATTGCTTGAGCAACTCGCTGATCAGCGTCAATGCGCGGGCGAGGCCGGGAATGCCTTCCAGGGCCAGGGAGCTCTGCAACAGGAAATGAGTGATGCGCAGGTCTTTGCTGCGCTGCAACAGGTCCAGGCTCTGCTGCTGGATGCTGCGCCATTCAGGGGGTTCGGCGGGCAGGATCGAATCGCCCATGCTGCGTTCGGGCTGGCCTCGGGAATCACGTTCCAGACGCAAGAAATCCGCGTCATATTCCAGGTCTTCACCGCAAGGCGAATTCGCGGAAACGGCGGCGAGCAACAAAGGCACATCCACTTGGATCGATCTCCCTATCACCCGCTGAAGAAGTCGGGCAGTGCACACGCAAGTTTCGGATGAAACTTCACATGTTCCTTGAGGATAATGGCGCTATAAGAGCGTAGTGATCTTAAAGTGCCATCATGTATATTCAAGAAGTTGTGCATTTTTGGTGTAGTACTTATCCGTTGTCAAGGTAAGCTATTTCGCCGATGTGACAGTTGTGAGGTGCTTAACAACCCGCGCGACTCGTAGGTCGAAGCAGGCACTGGAACAGGTTTTTTTGTCACGCAGGCCGGTTAAGATCAGCGATCATGCTGGCAAAAAGCCGTTCCGGTCGCAGGCAAGGATCCCATGTCGCATCGACGGGGCCCCGTTCTTATGTATCGCCAGCGACAAGAAGTATTCAGCAAGGAGGCGAGATGCCGCTGTGTTTGACTATCACTAGTTATCACAAGATTACCCCCGGACAATGTTCTGAAAAGACCTTGGGTCAGGGTGTGATGGCAATTGGCCGTAGTTCCGATAATGATTGGGTTTTGCCGGATCCGGAACGCCTGGTCTCGGGCAAGCATTGCGTTATCCAATACAAGGACGGGCGTTATTACTTAACCGACAACAGCACTAACGGTGTGGAGTTGGTCAAGGCCGGTATTCGCCTGCGCAAAGGCAATAGCGAGCCGTTGCAGGACGGCGAGATCATCCGCATTGGCGATTATGAGATCCAGGCGCGGGTCGACTGCGACCTGCCGATGACCGACAGCAATCCGTTCGCCGAAGCCCCCAGCAGTTTCGAAGCCTTGATGGGCCGTCAGAGCGCATCCGTGAATACGCCTTCGCCGATGCCCGTCGCCATGCCGGCCCACTTCCAGGGCGTATCGTCCATGGACACACTGCCGGACCTGTTCGACTTCCTCACCCCGCCCAGCGTCCCGCCGGCGACCCAGCCGGATCATGTGCCGGCCGAGCAGCACGATTTCCGTGCGCCTACGCCGATCCCCCGCCCGACCCCCCCGCCTGTGGCTGAGCCGGTGTTCGAGCCAGTGGCGGGAACGCCGGCCCCGGTCATTCCGGCAGACTGGGATCTGTTCAGCGACAAGCCAGCGCCCGTGGCACCGATTCCCGTTGCGCCGCTGCCCGAGCCGGTTCCCGTACCGGCAATCCCTGTGGTTGAGGTCGTTGCGCCGATTGAATCCGCGCCGCGACCAGAAGCGCCCTTCAGCCGCGTCGAACCGACGACCTCCCCGGTGCAAACCTCTCAACCCGACCTGCTCCAGGCTTTCCTGCGCGGCGCCGGGCTGGATCAGTTGCGCCTGGACAAGGCCAACGCCGAGGCGCAGATGGAGAGCATCGGGCGCAGTTATCGCTTGATGGTCGAAGGGCTGATCGATGTACTGCGCGCCCGCAGCAGCCTCAAGGGTGAATTCCGCATCCAGCAGACGATGATCCAGCCGGTGGAAAACAACCCGCTGAAGTTCGCCCCCAATGTCGATGAAGCCCTGCTGTTGCTGTTGCGCCATGGCAACCAGGCATTCATGGCCCCGGACGTGGCGGTGCGTGACAGTTTCGATGATCTGCGCGCCCACCAGTTGGCGGTCATGGCCGGCGTGGAAGCGGCGATCAAGCATTTGCTGGCGCGCTTCGAGCCGGCGCAACTGGAAGAACGCATGGCCAAGCCTGGTGGACTTTCAGGCATTTTCAGCGGCTCGCGACAGGCCCAGTACTGGCAGCAATTCACCGAGCTCTACAGCAACATTTCCCGGGAAGCCCAAGAGGATTTCCAGGACCTGTTCGGTCGTGAGTTCAGCCGCGCTTACGAAGAGCACAGCACACGACAGCGACGCCGTTGAGCGGCGCCGCCTTAACGATACTGATCAAGACAACAACGGATAGCTCAAACGTCATTGAGGACGCAGGATGATCCCCAGGTTTTTACTCGCAGTCGCCGTAGCGCTTCTGCTGACGGCGTGCGCCAAGGATGCGGCCCAACCCCAGCCCGAAGAAGCTGAGGCCGACACCGCCGCCATCGAGCTGCACTTCCATTCCATCGCCGGGCTCAACCCCGGTGCCTCCGGCCAGCCAGCGCCGGTGCGGGTGCGTATTTTTGAACTGAAGAATGCGGCCACTTTTGGCCGCGCCGATTATTTCGCCTTGGCCGAGCGGGCCCAGGCGACGCTCGGTGCGGACCTGATCGACCAGGACGAAGTGCTGATCCAGCCGGACCAGCAATTGAGCCTGAAACGTGAGCTCGACCCGGCCACTCGGCACATCGGAATACTGGTGGGCTATCGCGAGTTGGACCAGTCGCTATGGCGCACGGTGATGAATGTACCGGCGCGCGAATACACCGAATACCAGATCAGCCTCGACGTGCGCGCCGTGCGCAGCGCCGTCGTCGTTCCCCCATCCAGCCCTGCCCAATAAGGAATCGGAGCCCCCATGTCCTGGAACAATCGCGTGGTCTGGTCGGAAGGCATGTTCATTGGAACGCAGCACTTCCAGCAGCATGACCGTTACCTGGAAAACCTCATCGACGCCCGCAGCCGCCCCTTGTCGGCCGGTGCCTGGGGTTTTTCCGAATTGCTGATCGACCAGGGCCTGCTGGCCCAGGGCAAGCTGGCCATCCTCTCGGCTCGGGGCCTGCTGCCGGACGGCACGCCGTTCAACATTCCCCAGGATGATTTGGCGCCGACCCCACTGAACATCGACGACAACCTGCGCGATGGCGTGGTGTACCTGGCGTTGCCGCTCAAGCGCGCCGGTGCCCGCGACACCGTGGACGAAGGTGAAGACCTCGGTGCTGCGCGTTATGTCAGCCAGGTGTGTGAAGTGCGCGACGACAACGCGCCGTTCGAAAACCGCGCGCCGGTGGCCGTGGGTTCCCGGGCGTTGCGCTTGTTGACCGAACAGGATGGCATCGGCGACTACGCCGCGATTGGCGTGGTGCGCATCAAGGAAAAACGCGCCGACCGGGCCCTGGTCCTCGACGACAGCTACATTCCACCGCTGCTGGATGTGGCGGCTTCCAAGCCACTGGCGGCGTTTCGCAGCGAACTGCTGGGCCTGCTGCATCAACGCGGTGAAGCCTTGGCCGGGCGGGTGGTGGCCTCGGGGGCCGGTGGCGCCTCGGAGATCGCTGATTTCATGCTGCTGCAACTGGTCAACCGCGCCCAGCCGCTGATCCAGCACCTGAGCCAGTTGACGCCGCTGCACCCCGAGCGCTTCTACAGCGAACTGGTCAGCCTGGCGGGAGAGTTCTCGACCTTTACCGCGTCAGCACGGCGGCCGCAGCCCTATCCGCAGTACCAGCACGATGACCTGGCGCTCAGCTACGCGCCGGTGATGCAGGCCTTGCGTGAGGCCCTGTCGATGTTGATCGACAGCAAGGCCACGCCGATCCCGATCGTTGAAAAAGCCTACGGCATTCACGTGGCGATGCTGGCCGACAAGACCCTGCTCGACAGCGCCAGTTTCATCCTGGTGGTACGCGCCGACGTGCCCGCCGAAACCCTGCGCGGCCGCTTCGGCCAGCAGAGCAAGGTCGGCTCGGTGGAGCACATCCGCGACCTGGTCAACCTGCAATTGCCGGGCATCGGCCTGCTGCCGTTGCCGGTAGCGCCACGCCAACTGCCGTACCACGCCGGTTCCACCTATTACGAGCTCGACCGGGGCAGCGATCACTGGCAGCAGTTGAGCAACTCCGGCGGCTTTGCGTTCCACATCGCCGGCCAGTTCCCGGGGCTGAACCTGGCGTTCTGGGCGATCCGAGGATAAACCGCGATGAGCAACGACGATCGTACCCAGTTCATGCCGACGCCCGGTGGCCGCGGCGCGGATCCGTTCCGTCCGGACCCGGCACGCCAACAGCCGACGCCCGCGCCGTTGTCGATGCCGGCCGCGCCGGTCCTGACCGGCAAGGCCCAGGGCCTCAACCCGTTGGAAAGCGCCGCCGGCCCGTTGCTGGCTCTGCTGACGCGCTTGCGCAACACCATCGCCCATCCGGCGCCGGCCAGCTTGCGCGCGCAACTGTTGGCCTACCTGCGCCAGTTCGAAGAGCGCGCCGAGGCCGCCGGCGTGGTGCGCAACGACGTGTTGCTGGCCCGCTACGCCTTGTGTACCGCCCTGGATGAAGCGGTGTTGAGCACCCCATGGGGTGGCACCAGCGATTGGGGCAAGCAAAGCCTTTTGATCACCGTGCATAACGAAGCCTGGGGCGGCGAGAAGGTGTTCCAGTTGCTGGAGCACTGCCTGCAAAGCCCGCGCGAGCGCTTGTATCTGCTGGAGCTTTTGTACCTGTGCATGTGCCTCGGGTTCGAAGGCCGTTATCGGGTAATGAACGACGGCCGCAGTCAATTGGAGGCGTTGCGCGAGCGTACCGCGGGCGTCATTCGCAGCGCTCGTGGCGACTACGAGCGCGAGCTGTCGCCGCACTGGCGCGGTGTCACCGTGGCCCGTGATCGCCTGGCGCAATTCATGCCGCCGTGGATCGCCCTGGCCATCGGCGCGGCGCTGCTGCTGGCGCTGCTGTTCGGCCTGCGCATGAAGCTGGCCTCCGACGCCGAGCCGGTATTCAAGAACATCCACTTCCTCGGTGAGATCCCGGTGCAGACCATCGACCGTCCCGTGGTCCAGCCCAAAGTGATCGAGCGCCCCCGCCTGGCCGGTTTCCTCGCCGACGAAATCCGCTCCGGCAAGGTCGCCGTGGAAGACGCCGTCGATCGCTCGGTGGTGACCATCCGTGGCGATGAACTGTTCGCCTCCGGCAGCGCCAGCATCAAAGACGATTTCCAACCGCTGATGCTGCGCATCGCTGACGCGGTGCGCAAGGTCAAGGGCCAGGTGCTGGTGACTGGCCACAGCGACAATCGCCCGATCGCCACCCTGAGATTCCCGTCCAACTGGGCCTTGTCCGAGGCGCGGGCCCGGTCGGTGCTGGACATTCTTTCGGCCAAGACCGGCCAACCCGAGCGCTTCAGCGCCGAGGGTCGCAGCGACACCGAGCCGCTGGCGTCCAACGCCACGACCGAGGGGCGCGCGCGCAATCGACGGGTTGAAATCACAGTGTTGGCGGAGGGGGTCGAGTGAAGGCGTTTTTCAGTTTCATGATCCGCTGGGTCATTCCATTGCTGGGCCTGATCGCCCTCAGTCTGATCATCTGGTTCCTTGGGCCGCTGCTCGATTGGCTGGTGCCAGAAGGCCGCCGCTGGGCGTTGATCATTCTGGTGTTCGCAGTGTGGATCGCCTACCGGGTGTTGCGCATTATCCAGGCTCGGCGCCAAGCCGCCGAAGTGATGCGCAGCCTGGCCGCGCAGACGCCGCCGGACCCCACCAGCATCGCCACCGCCGAGGAACTCGAAACCCTGCGCCAGCGCATGGACGAAGCCTTGGCCTTGCTCAAGAAAGCCAAGCTCGGCGGTGACGAGCGGCGCAACCTCTACGAGCTGCCGTGGTACGTGATCATTGGCCCGCCCGGTTCCGGCAAGACCACCGCGCTGGTCAACTCCGGCCTGCATTTCCCGTTGGCCGCGCAGCTCGGCGCCGGTGCGGTGCGCGGCGTCGGCGGTACGCGCAACTGCGACTGGTGGTTCACCGACCAGGCCGTGCTGCTCGACACCGCTGGCCGCTACACCACCCAGGACAGTGACGCGGTCGTCGACAAGGCAGCATGGCTGGGCTTCCTCGGCCTGCTGAAAAAACAACGGGCACGTCGCCCCATCGACGGCGCGTTCATCGCCATCAGCCTCTCGGACCTGCTGCTGGGCAGCGACGCCGAACGCGCGGCCCACGCCGCGGCGATTCGCTTGCGGATCCAGGAGTTGTACACCCAACTGGGCGTGCGTTTCCCGGTCTACCTCATGCTCACCAAGCTCGACCTGGTGCCAGGCTTCATGGAGTACTTCGATAGCCTGAGCAAGGAAGAACGCGCCCAGGTCTGGGGCATGACCTTCGCCCTGGACGATGGTAAGAGCAACGACAGTCCGTTGGCGCACCTGCAAAGCGAATTCGCCCTGTTGGAACAGCGCCTGAACGACCGCTTGGTCGAGCGCTTGCAACAAGAGCGCGACCCGGCGCGGCGCGACCTGATCTACGGCTTCGCGCAGCAGTTCGGTGCGTTGAAGGATTGCCTGCAAAGCTTCCTCGACGGCGTGTTCAAACCCAACGCCTTTGAAGAGCGGGTATTGCTGCGCGGTGTGTACTTCACCAGCGGCACCCAGGAAGGCAGCCCGATCGATCGTCTGATCGGCTCCATGGCCCAGAGCATGAACCTGGACCGCCAGCACCTGGCGCGCCAGACCGGCACCGGACGCAGCTACTTCATCGAAAAACTGTTCAGCGCCGTGGCGTTTGCCGAGCGCGGGCTGGTGGGGGTGGACCCGAAAGTCGAGCGCCGGCGCAAGTGGATCGCTCGTGGCGTGCTCGCGTCCACCGTTGTGCTGGTGTTGGTGGTCAGCACGTTGTGGTGGGTCAGCTATCGCGCCAACCAGGCCTACATCGCCCAGGTCGACCAGAAGGTCGCGCCGCTGGGCCAGACCGTGCAGAACCTCAGCCCGGCCCAGCGCGACGTGCTTGCGGTGTTGCCGTTGCTCAACGCCGTGAAACACCTGGCCGACGACGCCCCCGATTGGGCTGAAGGTTTGGGCCTCTATCAGGGCGACATGCTGGAAGCCGAGTCCGGTAGCGTCTACCGCAAGCTGTTGATCGCGGTGTTCGCGCCACGCCTGCTGACGCGCATCGAAGAGCAACTGCACAGCGGCGGCAATTCGGACTTCCTCTACGAAGGCTTGAAGGCCTATCTGATGCTCGCCGATAACGAGCATTACGACGCCGACTTCATCAAGGCCTGGATCGCTTTGGATTGGGATCGCAGCTTGCCACGGGACTTGCCAGCCGAGCAGCGCCAAGCCCTGACCGGACATTTGCAGGCACTGTTCGAACGGCGTCCGCCGACCGCGCGCCTGGACCCACGGCTGATCGAAGACCTGCGCCGCCAGTTGCAACAGTTGCCGGTGGCCCAGCGCGTCTACGACCGCATCAAGCGCCAGAAGCTGCCAGAAGGCATTCCGGACTTCCGCATCAACGAAGCCGCCGGGCGTGACGCTGCGCTGGTGTTCAGCCGCAAGAGCGGCAAGCCGTTGGGCGAACCGTTGAGTGGGTTCTTCACGGTCAAAGGGTATCGCCAGGGCTTTTTGCTCAGCAGCCTGAGCCAGACTGGCACCTTGGCTGAAGAGCAATGGGTGCTGGGCCATGAAGAGGCCGACCAACAGAACGTCGCCAGCCTGGCCGCCGATGTGCGTCGCCTGTATTTCCAGGACTACATGCGCCAATGGGACGCCTTGCTGGCCGACATCGACTTCGTGCCGATCACCAGCGTGGCCCAGGCCGCCGATGTGCTGCGGGTGATTTCCGGCCCGACCTCGCCGCTGAAAAAACTGCTGGTGGCAGTGGCGAAGGAAACCGACCTGCAACAGGATGAGCGCCTGCTGGCCGCCCAAGGCGCGCCGGTGGAGGGCAGCGTGGACAAGCTCAAGGAGCGCCTCGGCAGCCTGCTCGGCCAGGAACAGGCGACGTCGAACGCGCCGACGGCGAGCGATGATCCGATCACCGCGCATTTCGCCGAGCTCAACAGCATCGTCAACAAGAACGAAGGCGAACCGGCGGCCATCGACGGCCTGTTGTCCGACATGAACGCGCTGTACGTGCAAGTCAGCGCCATGGTCGGCGCCAGCGGCGATGCCTTGCTCGGCGAGGCCAAGAACCAGGCGTCGGCCGCCGCTACCCGGGTGAGCCTCAACGCCGAACGCCAGCCGCCACTTGTGCAGGGCTTGGTCAAGTCAGTGGTCAATTCCACCACCAACACCATGATGGGCGGGGTGCGCAATCAACTGAACGCGGCCTGGACCAGCGAAGTGGTGAACATCTACCGCCAGTCCCTGGCCGGGCGTTACCCGATGTCGCCAGGCAGTGCGCGGGACGCCACCCTTGATGACTTCGGCCAGTTCTTCGGCGTCGGCGGGGTGATGGACAACTACTTCCGCAAGTACCTGCAACCGTACGTGGATACCTCGACGCAAACCTGGCGCTGGCAGCCGGGCGCGGCGCAGAAGCTCGGGATTTCTCCTGGCGTGTTGCAGACCTTCCAGCGCGCGGCGACCATCCGCGATGCGTTTTTCCGCTCCGGCGGCACCCAGCCGATGGTGCGCTTCGAGCTCAAGCCGGTGGCGATGGATTCGACCATCACCCAGTTCCTGCTCGACCTCGACGGTCAGCAGCTGAGCTACGACCACGGCCCGAGCCGCCCGACCGCGCTGCAGTGGCCGAACCCCGGCAGCATCGGCGTGGTGCGGATTTCGATCATGCCACCTTCCTCCAGCGGTCGTTCCGGTATCACCCTGGATGGGCCATGGGCCTGGTTCCGGCTGCTGGAACAATCGGACCTGACCGCCGGCAACTCGCCGGATCGCTTCAACCTGCGCCTGCGGGTCGATGGCGCAAGCGCCTCTTATGAGCTGCGGGCCAACAGTGCTTTCAACCCATTCAAGAGCCGCGTGCTCAGCGGCTTCAGCCTGCCGGAGCGTCTATGAGTACGCCGGGCTTCTATGGGAAGTTGGCCAGCCGCGGGGATTTCGTCAGCCGAGGCTTGCCCCAGAGTTTTATCAAACCGTGGGACTCCTGGCTGGCGGCGGGTTTGCTCGCCAGCCAGAGCAGCCTCGGCGAGCGTTGGTTGGACGCCTATCTGGTCAGCCCGCTATGGCGCTTCATGGTCGCGCCCGGCGTGTGCGGCCCGGACGCTGCCGTCGGGGTGGTGATGCCCAGCATCGACCGGGTCGGGCGCTATTTCCCGCTGACCGTCGCGGTATTGATGGACGCGGAGGCGGACCCAGCCTCGGTGGTCGGTGGCGCGGACGACTGGTTCGAGCGAGTGGAGAACCTGTTGCTGAGCACATTGAGCGTGGAAGCCAGTTTCGAAGCGTTCAGCGAAGAGCTTGAAACCCTTGGCAGCCCAATGTGCCTGCCGCGCACCTTGAGCAGTCGCTTCGCCAGCCTGCATCGTTTCGATGCCACCGATCCGCAGCGAAGGATGAGCGCCCTGGCCGAGTCGGCCTGTGAAGGCGCAAGCCTGTGGTGGGGCCTGGGTTCGGAGCGCATCGCGCCCGGTTTGATGCGCTGCCAAGGATTACCGGCGGCGGCTGATTTTGCGCAATTTTTGCTCGGCCAAGAAGGTGTTGTGTAGATGCGTCCAAGTGCCGGAAAAGCAATCAAGTCTGCAAGCAAGAGCCACGTCGGCATGGTCCGCCAGGTCAACGAAGATGCCTGCCTGGACATGCCTGAAAACGGCCTGTGGGTGGTCGCCGATGGCATGGGCGGGCACGCGGCGGGCGACTACGTCAGCAGCCTGATCATCGACAGCCTGCGCAGCATTGCCGTGGGCCGTTCCCTGGATGAATACATCGCGGCACTGCAAAGCGACCTGTTGCGGGTGAACGCCGCCGTGCGCGAAGAAACCGCCAACCGTGGCGTGACCATGATGGGTAGTACCGTGGTGGTGCTGGCCGCCCGCGACCTGCGCGGCATGTGCCTGTGGGCCGGTGACAGCCGGTTGTATCGCCTGCGCGATGGCGTGCTCGAAAGCATTTCCCGGGACCACAGCTACGTTCAGGATTTGCAAGACAGCGGCCTGCTCAGCGAAGCCGAAGCCCGCGTGCATCCACGCGCCAACATCGTCACCCGCGCCATCGGCGTCGAGGCGCAACTGAACCTGGCGCTGGCCGAATTGCTGCTGGTGCCCGGCGACAGCTACCTACTGTGCAGCGACGGCCTGACCAAGACCGTCGAGGACCAGGAAATCCGTGAAGTATTGAGCCACGACGAGCCCGGCGAGATCGCCAGTAGCCTGGTGTCCCTGGGCCTGATGCGCGGCGCGCCGGACAACATCACCGTGGTCGTCGTGAAGGTGCCGTCATGAGCTTGACCCTTAACCTTGTCATCCCCGGTTACGACATCGACGGCGAGATCGGCGAAGGCGCGATGGCCAGCGTGTACCTGGCGACCCAGCGTTCGCTGGAGCGCAAGGTGGCATTGAAAGTCATGGCGGCAGCCCTGGCCGCCGACCCGACGTTCTGCGAGCGTTTCCTGCGCGAAGGCAAGACCCTGGCGCGCTTGTCCCACCCGCACACGGTCACCATCCATGACATCGGCAACGTCGGTGAGCTGTATTACATGGCGATGGAATACCTGCCCAACGGCACGCTCAAGGAACGCATCGCCGCGGGCCTGACGCCGGAGCAGGGCCTGACCTACATTCGCCAGATCGCCTCGGCCCTTGGGTATGCCCACGGCTTGGGGTTGGTCCACCGCGACGTGAAGCCGGCCAACATCCTCTTTCGCGCCGACGGCACGGCGGTGCTGTCGGACTTCGGCATCGCCAAATCCCTGGACGACCGCACCCAGTTCACCCAAGCCGGTTTTGCCGTTGGCACACCGAGCTACATGAGCCCGGAACAGGCCCGTGGGCAAGACATCGACGGTCGCGCCGACCTGTACGCCTTGGGCGTGGTGCTCTATGAAATCCTCGTCGGCAAGTTGCCGTACACCGGCAACGATGCACTGTCCACGGCCCTGGCGCACCTGACCGAGCCCTTGCCGGAACTGCCGGTGCACCATGGCCGTTACCAGGACGTGCTGCGCAAGTTGCTGGCGAAGGATCCGGCGGAGCGTTTCCCGGATGCGGCGGCGCTGCTGCGGGCGCTGGATAACTTGCCGGAGCAATCGTCGGAAGCGACGCTGATCCGGCCGTTGTCGTTTGAACTGCCGGTCGTGCCGCCTGCGGTGGATGACCTGGCGGGCTTGACGCCCATGTCCATCGACATTCCCAGCGGCCCGGCTTACTCGCCGCCACAACCCAAGCCTGTGCCACCGCCGCTCAAGCCAACAGCGCAATCCACGGTTTCGGAGCAACGCAAGGGTCCGGTGTTTGCCCTCGCGGCTGTTGCGGTGGCCGTGGCGTTGGCGCTGGGTGGCGCGGGTTATTGGTGGTTGTCTGGCAATGACGGCAAAGAGATGAAAACGCCGATTGCCAAGACGACCTCGGCCAAGCCCCCTGAAGTCACCCCGCCGAAAGCCCCTGACGTACCTGCGGTCAAGCCGCCCGTGGTGACCGATGCCGATGGCGGCCAGCGTCCGCTGCTGATGGCTGGCAAGAAGACCCTGTTCCAGCGCGTGCTCAGCAAACCGGGGGCCAAATTGGCCGCCGAGCCTGGCGCTGCGCCGGGCAAGGCGTTGCCGGCGTTCTCCGTGCTGTACGTCTACCAGCGCAAGGACGTGGACGGCAGCGCCTGGGTGCGCGTCGGCGCCGCCACCGACGGGCGCAGCGACGGCTGGTTGCCCGCCGCTCAGGTCAGCGATTGGAAACAGAGCCTGGTGCTCAAGTTCACCGAGCGCTCCGGCCGTGCGCCGGTGATGTTCCTGCGTCAGCCCGGCGAAGTGGAAAAGTTACTGGCCAACCCGGCCGCCGCCAAAAACGCGTTGCTCAAAGCTCAGCAGAACCCCCAGGACGATCAGCAAGTGCTGGCTCTGGAGCCGGCTGCCAGCGCCGTGCCGCAGAATCAGTTCTATCTGCTGCCAATCTTCGATTCCCGCGAGAGCTTCGACGATAACGGACAGCCGGTGCAGTTGCTGAACGTGGCGTCCATCGACCCTGGCACCGCCCAAAAGGCTGCGACCAACACGCCGGTCACCGCCGCCAACGCCGACGCGTTCCGTACCGCCGTGGTGCTGGTGGTGGACACCACCGTGTCCATGCAGCCCTACATCGATCAGGTCCGTGACGTGGTGCATCAATTGCAGACTCGCATCGGCGAACGTGGCGAGCTTGATAGCGTCAGTTTCGGCATGGTGGGTTTTCGCAGCAGCATCAAGAAAACCCCAGGCCTGGAATACACCGCCAAGACCTTGATCACCCTGGAACAGGGCCGCGACCCGCAACGCTTCCTGGAGATGGCGCGGCAGGTCAAGGCATCTACCGTGTCGAGCCATTCGTTTAATGAAGATGCGTTTGCCGGTGTCATGGAGGCGGTGGAAGGGATGGACTGGTCCGGCTACGGCGGCCGCCTGATCCTGCTCGTCACCGACGCCGGTGCGCTGCGCAAGAACGACCCATTTGCCGCCACACAAATGAACGAGGCCGAAGTGCGCCAGGCGGCATTGGGCAAGCAAATCAAGATATACGCCCTGCACCTGCTCAGCGACGCCGGCAAGAAAACCCACGCCGGCGCACAGTCCCAGTACCGCACACTGACTGCCGACGCCAACCCGCAAATCGGTGACCTGTACATTGCGGTGCCGGGTGCCGACGTACGTAAGTTCGGCGAGCGGGTCGACGAAATCGGCTCGGTGTTCGCCGACCTCGTCCACCAGGTGCGCAGCAACAAGCCGCAAAGCGTGCCGCTGCTCAGCGCCGCGCCGAGCCTGGCCGACAAATCGGCAGCGGTCGGCTACGCGATGCACATGGACTTCCTGGGGCGCAAAGCCGCCAGCCAGGCGCCGCAATTGGTCAGCGCCTGGACCGCCGACCGCGACCTGACCAACCCGGCGCTGCCGGCATTCCAGGTCTGCGTAATGCTGACCAAGCTGCAACTCAACGACCTGCAGCAATCGCTGAAACTCATCGTCGACGCGGCCCGCAAAACCCAGAGCTCGCCCAAGGATTTCTTCCAGGAAATCGCCAGCGCCAGCGCTTATATGAGCCGCGACCCATCGGCCCTGCGCAAAGGCGGCATCCTCGCCACGGGTGGGATTCTCGGCGAGTACCTGGAAGGGCTGCCGTACCGCAGCAAATCGCTGAACATGACCCAGGATTTGTGGCTGTCGTTGAGCGTGGCCGAGCAGGAGGATTTCATCGACGAGCTGGAATCAAAGATCCGCCTCTACGAAACCTTCCACAACGACCTCGCCAATTGGGTGCGCTTCGGCGATGCGGAGCCGGGCGACGCCTTGTACCGCGTTCCGTTGTCGACGCTGCCGTGATGCTGAACCTGAGCGCAGTGCACAAGAGCCGGGGCGCCGGTGGCCAACGCTACAGCCTGGTGATTCCACGGCTGCAACTGCGCGCCGGTGAACAACTGGCGGTGGTCGGTCCCAGCGGCTGCGGCAAGAGCACCTTGCTGGACTTGCTGGCGCTGGTGCTGGCGCCGGATCAGGCGGGGCAGTTCGACTTCACGCCGGCCAACGCGCCGCTGGACATCGCCAAACTGTGGCGCACGTCGCAACAAGGCACCTTGGCTGAGTTGCGCGGCCGCCACCTGGGCTATGTTCTGCAAACCGGTGGCCTGCTGGGCTTCCTGGACGTACGCGGCAACATCGCGTTGTCGCGCAAACTGCTGGGCTTGAAGGATGACGGCAGCGTGAAGCGCCTGGCCGGACAATTGGACATTGCCGATCAACTGGACAAGAAACCCGCGGATCTTTCCGTCGGCCAGCGCCAGCGGGTCAGTTGCGCCCGCGCCTTGGCCCATGGCCCGCGCCTGCTGCTGGCCGACGAACCGACCGCCGCCCTCGACCCGCTGAACGCCGAGCGCGTCATGCAGTTGTTGGTCACCCAGGCCCGCGAGCAGGGTGTCTGCTGTGTGGTCGCCACCCATGACGAGGCGCTGGCCCGCGCCAGCGGCTTGCAAGTGCTGCGCATCAGTTGCCGCCGCGATGCCGACGGCGGCGTCACCGCTACGCTCGGGGAGGCCTGCTGATGCGCGGCGCGCTGGTGGCTTCCCTGGCCTGGCAGGATTACCGCAACGACGCTTGGCTGTCGGCGTGTTCGGTGCTGGCGTTGGTGGCCGTGGTGGCGCCGTTGCTGGTGCTGTTCGGCCTGAAGTTCGGCCTGGTCAGCAGCCTGACCGAACGTTTGCAGAACGACCCGGCTACCCGGGAAATCATCCCGTTGGGCGGTGGCCGTTTCAGTGCCGCCTTCGTCGAGCAATTGGGACAGCGCAGCGACGTCGCCTTCGCCTTGCCGCGCACCCGACAGATCGCGGCCACGGCGGATCTGAGCAGCGAGGCTGCCGCCGTCACGGTCGAGATGATTCCCACGGCCGCTGGCGACCCTTTGTTCGATCGCCTGCCGGTGCCGCAGGGCTTGGATCAAGTGGTGCTCAGCCAGACCGCCGCCGAGAAACTCGGCGCCAAGGCCGGTGATTGGTTGCAGGCCGGTTTCGGCCGGCAAGTGGCCGGTCGCAGCGAGGCGCAGCGCACTCGCGTGCAGGTGATGCATGTGCTGCCACTGGAAGCCTTCGCCCGGGACGGCCTGTTTGCCCCGCTGGCGTTGCTGGAGGCCGCCGAGGATTACCGCGACGGCCGTGCCGTGCCCGCGTTCGGCTGGCCGGGCGATGCAGTGGGCGAGGTTGGGCAGCGGGTCTATCCGGCGTTTCGCCTGTACGCGCTCAACCTTGGTGATGTCGAGCCGCTGCGCCAGTACTTCGCCGGGCAGAACCTGTTGGTGTCGACCCAGGCCCAGACCATCGCACAGGTGCAATCGTTGAGCCGCAACCTGTCGATCGTGTTCTGGATCATCGCCGGGTTGGCGTTGGCCGGCGGGTTCGCAGCGATTTTTGCCGGGGCCCTGGCAGCGGTGGAGCGCAAGCGTCGGGAGCTGTCGGTGCTGCGCCTGCTGGGCGTGTCCACGGCGGCGCTGTTGTTGTTCGTGGTGTTGCAGGCGCTCTACAGCGCCACGTTTGCGGCCCTGCTGAGCGCCGGGTTGTATGGCCTGGCGCAGTCGGGCCTCAATTATTTATTTGCGCAGATGCCCGGCGAGTACGCCAGCCATCTGCTGGTGCGTCATTACACCTTGGCCCTGGTGGCCGTGCTCGGCATCAGCGCCGTCGCGGCGGCGTGTGGCGGCTGGCGGGTGGCGCGCATCCAGGCATGTGAAGGAATTCGCGATGTATAAGTTATTGGGCGCCGCCGTGGCGCTGAGCCTGGCCGGTCTGGTCTGTGCCGATGAAGGCACGGACAAGCTGGACAACCCCAAGCCGTTGCCCGACGACGTCAGCCTGCCGCTGCCGTGTGAAGGGCAGATGGTGTTTCGCTACGTCTACATTCTTGCCCAAGGGACCCTGGACGACCGCGAGATCAGCCTCGGCTACCCGTTCAGCGAAGGCGAGGCCGGCTACCAGCAGTCGTTCATTTCCGGCTACCGGCGTGACTTCATCAATGGCCAGTTCACCCTCAAGGATTTGCCCGAGGACTGGAACAAGACCATCACGCCGTTGATGCCCAAGACCGACGCCAAGACGCCGCTCAAGCCGATGCTGTACTTCATCGGCAAATACGAAGTCACCGCTCGCCAGTACGCTCAGGTCATGGCCCAGGCGCAATCCCTGGCCAGCGGCGAGCCGGCGCCGGCCTGCGAAGCCTTGCAAGCCGAGTTGCCCCAGGGTATGGCCGGGCGCTTGCCGAAGGTGAAACTGTCGAAATTCGAGGCCGAGCGCTTTGCGGCGGTGTACAGCGCCTGGCTGATGAAATACCACAAGGACCTGCTGCCAGTGAGCGGTCGCGGCGCATCCGCCGAAGACGGCGGCCTGGGCTTCGTGCGCCTGCCCACCGAAGTGGAGTGGGAATTCGCCGCCCGAGGTGGGCAAGCTGTGAGCCGTCAGGACCTGGAAGGGCGCTTGTTCCCCCGGCGCCTTGAAGGCAGTGAAAGCGACGGGCCGCTGGCCGATTGGGCAGTGTTCAACCAAGTCGCCGGTGGCACGGGCCAAGCGGCGCGTTTGATGCCCATCGGCACCAAGTTGCCGAACCCCATCGGCCTGTTCGACGTGGTGGGCAACGCCGCCGAAATGGTCCAGGAATCATTCCAACTGGTGCACGCCGGTCGCCGTCAGGGCGCCTATGGCGGCTTCGTGGTCAAGGGCGGCAACTACCTGGAAGGCGAGGGCACGTTGTTCACCGGCATGCGCCGCGAGTACCCGTTGTTCGCCGCGGACGGCACCGAGCAAAACAACGAAACCACCGGTTTCCGTGTGGCCGTCGGCGCGTTGTCGGCGCCGCGTTCGCGCTACAAGGAACTGTTCGCCCAGTGGCAGAAAGAGGGCCGGCTCGCGTCCCTGACCGACGACATCGACGACGCCGAAGACCCGACCAAGCGCCTGGACAGCATCATCGCCGCCAGCGCCGACCCGCGCCTTCAAGCGGAGTTGGGCCTGGTCAACGAAGAGCTCAAGCGCAACGTCTCGCTCATCGCCCAACAGCGCGAGGAAGCGGCGGGCAACCTGATCCAGTCTTCGGCCCTGGTGGCCGAGACCATCAACAACTACAACATTCGCCTGACCAACCTGCAGAACAGTCGGCAGGCGGCCCTGGATGCCAAGGACGACGCCAGCGCCACGCTGTTTGCCACGGCCATTGAAAATGGTCGCAGTGCGCTGGACGGCGCGGTGGCGATCTACATCGACAACCTGGCGACCGGCACACGCTACACCGATGCCGTGATCCAGGCGCAATTCCAGCGCATCAAGGAAGAGCTTGAGCGCAAACCGGTACTGGGCAAGAGCCTGGTGGCGCGTGCAACGTTATTCGTTCGCCATGTCGGGGATTATCGTCAGCAGAAACGAGCCGACCCGGCGGCGATATTGAAGCAATTGCTCGCATCGAGCGCTCAGCGGTCTTGAGTGTTCGTTGTCAGCGAGCTTGGAAGGGACTCAGGCGGCGATGGGGCCGTGCTGAGCTGGTCAAAACTTAAACGAGAACACAACTATGCTTTTCTCCCGTAAACCTTTTGCTTCGGTTTCCAAGCGTCATTTGCTGATGGTTGCTGTGGGCTTCAGCACCGTACTGACTGGCTGCGCTTCGTCGCCGACGTCCAAGGTCGCTTCGAGCACCAAGGTCGAGTACTACCCCAACTGCTACGAGCCGGTGCAGCACCTGCGCTCCACCGAAGGGAACATGACCAAGTCGGTCGTCACCGGCGCAGCCGTCGGTGCCGTCGGTGGTGCGCTGCTGGGCGCCTTGACCGCCGACAAGGAAGACCGTGGCCGTAACGCCGCCATCGGTGCCGCGGGCGGCGCCTTGGCCGGTGGCGCTACCGGTTACTACACCGAGCGCCAGAAGCAGATCGCCGATGACAACATGCGCATCGCCTCCTACGCCGCCGACGTCAGCAAGAGCGCTTCGGACATCGACCGCAGCACCGCCTACGCCAAGGCGTCGCAACAGTGCTACCAGAACGCGTTCAGCAAACTGGTCGCCGACCGCAAGGCCAAGACCGTCAACGACACCGAAGGCCGCAAGCGCCTGGCGGAAATCGTTGCCGGCCTGAAAGAATCCAATGACCTGATCGTCGCGGTGAACGGCAAGGCTTCCGAAGACCTGAACAACTACACCCAGGCCTACGAGAAGGACCTGCAGCAAGTGGGTGTGCAGCGTACTGACGTGGTGACCGTGGCCACTGCTGACACCACGCAGGTTGTGGCGGCGCAGACCAGCACCAAGACCAAGAAGAAAGTGACGCCGGCGAAAAAGAAAGAACTGCCAGCCGTGCCGAAAGAAGCGGTCGCCACCGAGAAAACCCTGCAGACCGCCAAGGCCAAGCAGGATGAAAGCAAGCAGGTTGCCAGCGCGGGTACTACGCAGGTGAACAGCATGTGCAAGAATCCGGACTTGGGTGACTGGGCTCCGGTGCCTTGCCCGAATGTTTGATTGGGGGCATATCCGTTGCTGCGGTGATGGCGGCTGGCGGTTTCGCCCTTACGGCGACTCACTTTTTTTCAGACGCCAAAAAAAGTGAGCAAAAAAGGCTTGGCCCCACCACTCGGTGCCTCGCCTAGGCTCGGCATGCCCTCACTCCGGCATTGCTCCGTGGGCCCGCCGCGAAGGGTCATCCATGACCCAGCGCGGCTAACCCGGCATCCATGCCGGGTTGCCCACTCCACAATGCCTGCGTTCGGCCATCGTGGTTAACGGGGCCTGACAGATCAAAAGCCGAGCCGAGGCGGCCTTGAAGCCGACCTGGCTCTCGGTGGGACCGCGTTTCCCCTGTGGGAGCGAGCTTGCTCGCGAAGGCGGCCGTTCAGCTTGCATCGATAGCGACTGATCGACCGCTTTCGCGAGCAAGCTCGCTCCCACATTTGTTTTGTGGTGACTGAAATATTTGCGACAACCCGATCCCTTGTGGGAGCGAGCTTGCTCCGGGCGGCGATCCGACGAAGGCGTCGGTTCAGCTTGCCACTATGTCCGTCCTATCCCTTGGCTGCAGACGCCGCCACCCCCTTCGTCTCCAAATGATCCAGCGCGCGCTCAACCAACAACTGAACCCCATCGGCCATACGGCTGATCGCCAGGGCTACACAGCGGCGGGATTCGTCGATGTCGTCGGCCAGGTCGGCGGCGATGGTGCTGATGGAGAGCAGGTCTTCGGAGGCGTTGGCGAGCAGTGTTTCGGTATCGATGTGGGGGGAGACGATGAAGAGCTGGTCTTTATCGGGTTCTGGCGGTGAGGCGGGGTGGGGCTTGAGGTAGTAGTCGAGGGCGCGGTTGGTGGCGTCTTCGAGGCGTTTTTCTTCAAGTTTTTCGACGCGGGATTTGTGTTCGTTTTGCGGGGGATTCGGTGAATGCTTGACCATATCTATGTACCAGAGTTGGGGTCGACATCCTTTCGCTTGCATTCGAAGAGGTGGCAACTGTACGTAGGTGTGCAAGACCGGCTGGTACTCCCGGCAGACCCGAAGGTCTCCCACGCACAATTGCCATAACGGACGCGAGCATAAAAAAATGCTCGATCAATAGCCATAACCAATTGCGTACCAGTCCGGACTTGCACGTCCGTGTCATCGTTTTTTTGCGATGACGAACAGAGGTTAGCGGCCCTCGGTACTGCTGCTTAGTTCATGGACAGCCCGGCGTTTTGAAGGAAATCTCCGACGGGTCTGAAGGTCATGGAATGCCGCTTCTAAACATGACTTGGCAGTCATCGTGCGCAAAATGCGGGCGATCTTCCTTAAACCGGATTCGATGATGGCGTTCCGCTGGGGAAACGATAAACTGCGCCAGCCGTTCATTTTTCTCACGAGGCTGTGCCGATGAAATTTCGTTTTCTGCTGTGGATGCTGGGGTTGTTGATGGGCAAGGCCAGCCGCAGCAATCCAGCCTTCCAACAACAGCTGGGCGACAAGGAGCTGGTGTTCCAATTGCAAACCCTGGACGGCAAGATCGCTCGGTATTTCACCGTGAAGAACCAGCGCATCACCAGCCAGTCGGGTGTTTATGCAACGCCGGCCTTCGCCATCGCGTTCAAGGACGCAGGCTATGGCTTCGCCACGATGCAGGCGAAGAACAAGCAACTGGCGTTCATGACCGGGATCCAGGACAAGTCGATCCAGATCAAGGGTAATCCGGCGCTGGTGATCTGGTTTCAGGGGTTGATGAAGTATTTGAAGCCAAGGAAGGCTAAAGCCTAGTGGATGATTGTGGCGAGGGGATTTATCCCCGCTGGGCTGCGAAGCAGCCCTAAAACCTGACTCCTCGGTTATGCAGGCTTACCGCAGTTAGCCTTTTTGGGTCTGCTGCGCAGTCCAGCGGGGATAAATCCCCTCGCCACAGAAGCTCAACTGCCTGGGCCAGTCATCAATGGCTGAACTGCGAAGCCAATTCCCGCAGTAGCACCTCGGCTTCAAGCACCTTGCTCACCACATCATTGGCCTTTTCCCGAGTCAGCCCAACGCGTTCGAGCAGGGCATCGGGGATGTCCTCATCCGGTCCGGAGCCGATGCTGCGTGAGCGCAGCAGGCGTACGGCCAGGCAAACCAGGTTCGGGTAGGCGGCGTATTCGCCGTCGTAGTGGGGGTCGTGCTGGAAGCGCAGGGCGGTGGCCAGTTCGTCGGGCATGTCCCAGTAGCGCATCAGCCAGGCGCCGATCTGCTCGCGGCTGATGCCCAGCAGGTGTTGCTCCACATAGCTGTGGCACAGGTGCGGGTTGACTTCCAGGTGCCGGCAGATCAAGGAGAAATGCGGCGGGAAGACGTGGGCCAGCAGCAGGTAGCCAAAGTTGTGCAGCAAGCCCGACAGGTAGGTCAGGCCGCCCTCCGGGCGCTGGGCGCGGGGCATGGCGCGGGTCAGGCCTTCGATGACGGCGGCGGTGTAGATCGATTGCTGCCAGTACGGCGTGGTGTGTTGCGGGTGGTCCTTGGGCAGGCTCAGGGTCTTGCCCAGGGCCAGGCCCAGCGCCAGGTTGATCACCAGGTCGAAGCCCAGCACCCGGACGATGGCGTCTTCCACCGAGCGAATCTTGCCCGGCGATGCGTAATACGGCGATGCGGCCCAGCTCACCACTTGGGCGGCCAGTGCGGGGTCGGTTTCGACCACGCCGGTGATGTCGTCGATGGTGGCGTCAGGGTCGACCCGCAGCTTGATGATTTTTTGCGCGGTTTCGGCCAGCGGCGGGATCTCGATGGTCTCTTCCAGCCGTTGCTGGATACGCCGGGCGGTGAATGCCTGGACGGCTTGGGTGATTTCCTTGCGGTCGTCATCCGGGCGGTCCAGGTTCGGGGAGATATTGCCCAAGGGTTCGCCAAACGTCGCGGCGCTGGCCTTGGTGAGCATGGTCTTGAAGGCTTCGCTGGTGACTTCCAGCAGCAGCCCCGGCTCGCCTGAGTTGATCAGCAGCTTGGGCTCGCGCAGCAAGCCTTCTTCGTACAGGCATGGCGAGCTGGTCAGCGCGGGTAGGCCCGGCAGCAGGCTTAGGCTGTGCTTGCCCAGCATTCGCTCCAGGCGCTCGGTCGGCACCGCCGTGAGTTTGCGGCCAGTGAGTTCGGCCAGACGGTTGAGGTCCAGCAACTGATTTTGTGGAAACAGGACCATGAGCGCGCCGACGGCATCGTGCAGCAGCACGGCTTGCACTTTGCGAGCAGGATTCAGGCCCGGTCGCTCGATGATTTCGTCGAAGGCGATGCCCAGTTTTTCGAGCAATTGCCGAATAACAGACGGAGCGTGCGGGGTTACGGGGACGAGGGCAGCTTCGGTCATGGTCGGTGTCCGTATTCTACAAGTGGGTCAGTATAACCAGCTTGTCCAGAAGGCGCGTCCAGAAAACTGAGCGCGTGCTCACACTTGGCCGTATTGCTGCCCATGGCGCAGCCAGCGATCCAGCAGCGGGCTCACATGGTCGGGCCAGCGCTCCAGCAGCGCCTGGGCGGCGTCGCGAACCGCCGGGAGCAGGTCGGCGTCGCGCATCAGGTCGGCCACCTTGAATTGAAGCAGACCGGTCTGGCGCGTGCCGAGCATTTCGCCTGGACCGCGCAGTTCGAGGTCTTTTTCGGCGATCACGAAACCATCATTGGTTTCGCGCATGATCCCCAGGCGCTGGCGCCCGATCTGTGACAGCGGCGGGTGATACAGCAGCACGCAATGGCTGGCGGCACTGCCCCGGCCGACCCGGCCGCGCAGCTGGTGCAACTGCGCCAGGCCCAGGCGCTCGGGGTTTTCGATGATCATCAGGCTGGCGTTGGGAACATCGACGCCGACCTCGATCACGGTGGTGGCGACCAGCAGTTGCAGGACGCCGGCCTTGAACTCGGCCATGACCGCCGCTTTTTCGGCAGGCTTCATGCGGCCGTGGATCAGCCCGACTTTCAACTCGCCGAGGGCGGCGGTGAGGTCTTCAAAAGTAGTCTCGGCTGCCTGGCAGGTCAGCTCTTCCGACTCTTCGATCAGGGTGCACACCCAATAGGCTTGCCGGCCTTCGGCGCAGGCGCTGCGTACGCGCTCGATCACTTCGACCCGCCGGGTGTCGGTGACCAGCACGGTATTGACCGGCGTGCGACCGGGAGGCAGTTCGTCGAGGATCGAGGTGTCGAGGTCGGCGTAGGCGCTCATCGCCAGGGTCCGTGGGATCGGCGTCGCGGTCATGATCAACTGGTGCGGGCACATGCGCCCGCCGACGCCTTTCTGCCGCAGGGCCAGGCGCTGTTGGACGCCGAAGCGGTGTTGTTCGTCGATGATCACCAGGGCCAGGTTCTTGAACTGCACTTCGTCTTGGAACAGAGCGTGGGTGCCGACCACCATCGGCGCGCCCTCGGCGATTTGCGCGAGGGCGGCGGCGCGGTTCTTGCCCTTGAGCTTGCCGGCCAGCCAGGCGACTTCGATGCCCAGAGGTTCGAGCCAGCGCTGGAAGGTGATGAAATGTTGCTCGGCCAGGATCTCCGTGGGCGCCATCAAGGCCACTTGATAACCGGCTTCCAACGCTTGCAGCGCGGCGAGGGCGGCGACCACGGTCTTGCCGGCGCCGACGTCGCCCTGGATCAGCCGCAGCATCGGCTCTGGCTGGCTCAGGTCGTAGGCGATTTCGTTGCCGACCCGCTGCTGCGCGCCGGTGGGGGTGAAACCGAGGTTGGCCAGGTAACGGGCCGGCAGCTTCGTCGCCTTGGGCATGGCCGGGGCGCGCAGCGAGCGCAGGCTTTCGCGCAGGCGTTGCTGGGACAGTTGATGGGTCAGCAGTTCTTCAAAGGCAAGGCGATGCTGGGCCCAGTGATGTCCGAGAGCGAGCTCTTCCACATCTGCATCGGCGGGCGGGTGATGCAGATAGCGAATCGCGTCGGCCAGTGGCGCGAGCTGATAGTCCCGGGCCAACTCCTTGGGCAGCCAGTCCGGCAGGCTGGTGGGGCCGAGCATTGTCAGGGTCTGCTGGCAGAGTTGGCGCAGGCGCTGTTGGGTCAGGCCTTCGGTGAGCGGGTAGACCGGCGTCAGGGTTTCCGCGACGGGCGGCGGTTCGTCGCCGGTGATGGCGCGGTATTCCGGATGATAGATCTCCAGCCCCGAGGCTCCGGGCCGCGCCTCGCCGTAGCAGCGCACGCGGGTGCCACGCTTGAGGCCTTCCTTTTGCGCATTGCTGAAATGATAGAAACGCAGACTGAGCCCGCCGGTGCCGTCCTGCAGGCGCACCACCAGGCTGCGACGCCGGCCCATGACCACGTCGGCGCCGCTGACGGTGCCTTCCACCACTGCATCCTGCCCAGGCCGCAAATGGCCGATGGGCACCACGCGGGTGCGATCCTGATAACGCAGCGGCAGGTGGAACAGCACGTCCTGGAGGGTTTCCAGGCCGACCTTGGCCAGTTTCTCGGCCATGGCTTCACCGACACCCTTGAGTGCCGTGACCGGCACTTTCGACAGCTCAGTCATGGCCACGGCTTACTTGGCGGCGGGCGGCTTGGCCACGGAACACAGGCGGATCGAGTCGGCGAGGATCTCGATGGCCTTGGGTCGCGGGAAGCTGGCGCGCCAGGCAATGGCAACGGTGCGGAACGGCACGGGCGCTGTCAATGGGCGGACTTCGATCACGCCGGGGGAGTAATGATGGCTGTCCACCGCCGACAACGGCAGGATGGAAATGCCCAGGCCGGAAGCAACCATGTGGCGAATGGTTTCCAGAGAGCTGGATTCCACCGTGGTGTGTTTGGCGCCTTCGCTGCCCTTGGTCAACGTCGGGCAGGCTTCCAGCACCTGGTCGCGGAAGCAGTGGCCTTCGCCCAGCAACAACAGGCTCTTGTCGTTGAGCAGACCGGCGTCGATGGTTTTTTTCTGGGTCCAGGGGTGCTGGGCCGGCATCAGGACGTAGAACGGCTCGTCGTAGAGCGGCAGGGTCAGGACATCGGCTTCGTTGAACGGCAGGGCGATGATGATTGCGTCCAGCTCGCCGTTGCGCAGCTTGTCGCGCAGCACGTGGGTGAAGTTTTCTTCGATGTACAACGGCATCTGCGGGGCGACCCGGTGCAGTTGTGGAATCAGGTGCGGGAACAGGTACGGGCCGACGGTGTAGATCGCGCCGACTTTCAATGGGGCGGTCAGCTGGTTCTTGCCGGCCTGGGCCAGCTCGCGAATGCCCTGGGCCTGTTCCAGGACCTTTTGCGCCTGGGCCACGATGCCTTCACCGACCGGGGTCAGGCGCACCGCGCTTTTGCTGCGCTCGAAAATAAGCACACCGAGTTCGTCTTCAAGCTTTTTCACACCCACCGACAGTGTCGGCTGGCTGACATGGCAACGCTCGGCCGCATGGCCGAAATGCTGCTCTTGGGCGAGGGTCACGATGTAGCGTAATTCTGTGAGGGTCATGGCGAAACGTCCGTGAAGTTGCGAGCCAAGCATACCGGCTGCAATCGATAGACGCACGTTATCAGACTGGAGGCGCGCGGCGACACTGTCGAATGTCTGATGTGGCGAGGGGATTTATCCCCGTTGGGCTGCGAAGCGGCCCCAAAAACAGGATTGGCGACGGGAAAGCCGGGGGGCATGTCAGCTTTTTTAGGGCCGCTACGCGCCCCAGCGGGGATAAATCCCCTCGCCACAAATAAGAAGCCCCTGAAACAGGGGCTTGCAATTAGAGGTCAGCGGCGTCGCTTGTCGATGGAGTACAGGAACGGCGCCGTCAGCTCGACCGTGCCGTTGGTCAGCAGGTCGGCCGGTGGCTTGGGCAGCGGTTGGGCGCGACGGATCATGTCCAGGGTGGCCCGGTCCAGATCGGCGTTGCCTGACTTGCCCACCAATTCGAAGGACAACACGTTGCCTTCGGCATCCACCACGAACCGCAGGCGGTTCATGCCTTCCTTGCCGCGTGCCTGGGCGCTGGCCGGGTACTTCTTGTATTTGCCCAGGTGCGCCAGCAGTGTGCCTTGCCAGCTCGCCTTGGCCGCCATTTGCGCGGGCGACGGGCCTGGGGCCGGTTGTGCGGACTTTTCGGTCGGCGCCTGGGTGGGCTGAGTGTCGGCGGGCTTTTGCTCCGACGGCGTTTCCTTCGGCGGCTCCGGTTTTTTCTCCACCGGCTTGGGCTTGGGCGGCTGGGGCTTCGGCTTGGGCTTGACCGGCTTGGGCACGGCGATTTCCGCCTTCGGTGCTTCGGCCAGTTTTGGCAATGGCAGCTCTTCCACCGGCTCCGGAGGCGTCGGCGGTGTGACGACTTTCGGCGGTGCAGGCGGTGGCGGGGCAGGAACCGGCGCCAGCTCGACCATCATCGCCTGGGGCGGCAATTCGAGGGGCGGACGCGTCGTCCAGTTCAGCGCCAGCGCGATGGTAAGCGCGTGCACGCCCAGCACCACGGCGAGGCTACCGCTGTAACGCGTCAGTTTTTGGCGCGTCGTGATCATTTCTTCGGCGCCGTCTCGAGTCCGACCAGGCCGACCTTCAAGTAACCGGCGCCGCGCAGGGCGTCCATCACGCTCATCAGGTCGCCATAGTCCACGCCTTTGTCGGCCTGGAAGAAGATCGTCGTGTCTTTCTTGCCCTGGGTCTTGGCATCGAGGGTCGGGCCGAGGCTCTCGACCTTGATTTCCTCTTCGCCCAGGAACAGGCGCTGGTCCGCCTTGACGCTCAGGAACACCGGTTTCTCGGGTCGTGGCGACGGCTTGGCCGTGGACGCGGGAAGGTCAACCTTGATGTCCACGGTGGCGAGCGGGGCGGCCACCATGAAGATGATCAACAGCACCAGCATCACGTCGATGAACGGCGTGACGTTGATTTCGTGGTTCTCGGCCAGATCGTCGTCTGCGCCTTCTTTCAAATGCAGGCCCATGGCCGATTACCCCACTTTCACCATGTGTGGTTGCGAGCCACGCTCGGGCGGCAGGTGATCGAGGTCGCGGCTGACCAGCAACAGGACTTCGGCCGAAGCGTCGGAAACCTGGGCCTTGTAACCGGCGATGGAGCGGGCGAAGACGTTGTAGATAACCACCGCCGGGATGGCCGCGACCAGGCCCAATGCGGTCGCCAGCAAGGCCTCGGCGATACCGGGGGCAACGACGGCAAGGTTGGTGGTCTGGGTCTTGGCGATGCCGATGAAGCTGTTCATGATCCCCCACACGGTGCCGAACAGGCCGACGAACGGCGCAGTGGAACCGATGGTGGCGAGTACGCCGGTGCCGCTGCTCATGTTGCGACCGCAGGCCGCGACCAGGCGCTCGAGGCGGAAGCTCACGCGCTCCTTGATGCCTTCCTTCTCGCGGCTGTTGGCCGACAGGCGCATTTCTTCGAGCGCATCGTGGACCAGCAGGTTGGCGAGTGTGCCTTCCTTGCCGGCGGTGGCACTGGCTTCCTTGAGAGTGGTGGCTTTTTTCAGCGCGGCGATTTCACCCCGCAGGCGACGCTTGGCGCCAAGCAGTTCAAAGCCCTTGGCGATCCAGATCGTCCAAGTGATGATCGAGGCGATGGCCAGGCCGATCATCACGGCTTTGACGACCACGTCGGCGTTTTTGTACATGCCCCACGGCGACAGGTCGTGGGCCATGCCCAGGGTATTGTCGGCTTCGAGCACTTGAGGCGCCTCGGCCTCGACGGCCTGGCTCGGATCGGCGGCCACGGGCGTTGCAGCAGGTGTGGCCGGGTCCGCCGGTGCCTGGGTGGCAGCAGGCGTGGTGGCGGGGGTCGATGCGGGCGTCTGCGCATCAGCGAAGGCGGCGCTCGGCGCCAGCATCAGACTGAGCAGCAAGGCTGCCACGGCGCCCCAGGCGCGGGGTCGGTTGGTTGGCGAAGCGGAAGAGAAAGAACGTGTCATGCTGGCCGGACCTGAGAATAAAAGAAAGTTGATGTTCTTCCAGGCCTCGTGAGGCCGAGAACAAAAGTGGCGAGCATTATTGCAAGTAATTCTTGTTAACAAAAGTAATACAGTAACTTTTTTTGTCGCATGGCTAGCCGCTGGTCCCTCTGGCAGCTAGTCTGCGGCTTTTCCAAAAGGAGATCCTGATGCCCGCGCCTTCTGTTTTGATTGCCGGTTGTGGTGATGTCGGCGGTCGCCTGGCCACGAAACTGCTGGCGGCTGGCTGGCATGTTTATGGCCTGCGCCGTGATGTCTCGCGGTTGCCGGACGGTGTGACTGGCGTTGCCGGCGACCTGTTCAATGAGGACTGCCCCATGACTTGGCCGGTAGGCGCTATCGATTATGTGGTTTATTGCGCCGCCGCCACCGACCACGATGAGGATGGCTATCGGAAGGCTTACGTCCAGGGGCTGCAGAACGTGCTGAGTTGGTTGGGTGATTATGGGCAGGTGCCTGATCGACTGATTTTTGTATCCAGCAGCAGCGTGTATGGCCAGCAGGACGGTGCGTGGGTCGATGAGACCTCCGAAACTGTCGCTGCCGGCTATTCCGGACGCTTGATGCTTGAAGCCGAGCAAGTAGCGCTCAATAGCGGTATTCGCGCAAGTGTCCTTCGACTGACTGGCATTTATGGCCCGGGCCGCGAATGGCTGCTGACGCAAGTGCGTCGGGGTTATCGCGTGGCGACGGAGCCGCCGCTCTATGGCAACCGGATTCATGCGGACGATGCTGCCGGATTACTGGCGTTTCTGTTGGAAAAGGATCGGCAGGGCGTACAGCTGGAAGATTTCTACATCGGTGTCGACGATGCACCCGCGCCGTTGGCCGAAGTGGTGGGTTGGCTACGCGAATATCTGGGCGTGACCGAGTGGGCTGATGACGCCAGCGTGCGCCGCACGGGTAGCAAGCGTTGCAGCAACGCGCGGGCGAAAGCGTTGGGTTGGGTGCCCCGTTATCCGAGTTATCGCGAGGGGTATTCGGCGATTCTGGAAGAGCACCGCTGATTTTTTCTGCCAGCCGAAAAAACAACTGTGGGAGCGAGCTTGCTCGCGATAGCGGTATAACGGTCAACTCGATGTTGGGCGTTATGGCCTCATCGCGAGCAAGCTCGCTCCCACAGGGGAACCCCGTCGGGGCTCCTATTGTTTTTCAAGCACCCACTTGCGAGCACCCGGCGTGAACGATGGAATTTCATCGGCAAGAGACGCGTTGATTGTCTCGAAGATTTCCAGCTTCTTGCCGTCACGGGCAAAGATCCAGGTGTTGCCCAAGCCGTTCTGCTGTAGCCAGATGTTGTCGTTGCCGTTGCTCATGGAGGCGCAGCCGCCAGCCAGGCACAAGGCGTAGCGATCAGTACCCGGCAAGCCGCTGACTTGACCATCGGGCTGGAATTGCACGGTGGCGCCCTGGCCAGGACCTTCGGCAATGTTCCAGATGCCGCCGAGATAAGCCGAATACAGGGCGCGCTCGAAACTGGCGCCAATCGGCGCGCCTTCCGGTACCTGTACTTGGGCGCGGTCGAACACTTGCTGTGGTTCGTTTTCGGTGGCGGCCTGGCTCAACTGGTCGCCGTCGCGCTTGAGTTCGCTGGCCGAGCTGCCGTAGAAGTCGACTTTCCAGGCGCCGTCTTCTTCGCCCAGCAACTTGCCTTCGACATTCTCGAAACCATTGGTGTAACGCGCCTGGCCAGCCCGGGTGTTGACGTCCCATTCCAGGTTCGGGCCATAGGCCTGCAATGCTTCGCGAAGCGGGCCGCCTTTGGCGGCAGCGTCGATGGCGGCCTGGTTGATCCAGGTGCCGCTGATGTCACGGTCTGCAGGGTCGCTGGCGCAGCCGCCCAGGAGCAGGGCGAGCAGGGAGAAAGCAAGCGCTTTGCGCATGGTGGAATCCTTTCAGAACGAAAACGGCGCAGCGGGAAAGGCTGCGCCGGGCGTTTTACTCGATGACCAGGATGGCATCCATCTCGACCTGGGCGCCTTTTGGCAAGGCAGCCACGCCAATGGCAGCGCGGGCAGGGTAAGGCTGGTCGAAATACTTGCCCATGATCTCGTTGACCTTGGCGAAGTGGCTCAGGTCGGTGAGGAAGATGTTGAGTTTGACGATGTCCTTGAACGAGCCGCCGGCAGCTTCGGCCACGGCTTTCAGGTTCTCGAACACTTGCACGGTCTGGGCTTCGAAGCCCTCGACCAGCTCCATGGTTTTCGGGTCCAGCGGGATTTGCCCCGACATGTAAACGGTGTTGCCCGCCTTGATCGCCTGGGAATAAGTACCGATGGCGGCCGGGGCCTTGTCGCTGGAGATAACGGTCTTGGTCATTCATGACTCCTTGTAATGAGGGCGAGTGAGACGCTATGCGCGCATGCGAGTGATGCGGATGACCCCTGTCAGGGCGCGCAGTTTCTTGATCACGCGGGCCAGGTGTACGCGGTCGTGCACGCTGACCACCAGTTGGACGACGCTGATGCGACCGTCGCGTTCGTCCATGCTGATTTTCTCGATGTTGCCGTCGGCGGCGTTGACGCTGCTGGCCAGCAGTGCGATCAGGCCGCGCTGGTGCTCCAGCTCGACGCGCAGTTCGACATTGAATTCGCCGGTGACATCCTTGGCCCACGAAAGCTGGATGCATTTTTCCGGGTTGTGGCGGATTTCGCTGATATTGCGGCAGTTGTCCAGGTGCACCACCATCCCTTTGCCGGCGGACAGATGGCCGACAATCGGATCGCCAGGAATCGGCGTACAACACTTGGCGTAACTGAGGACCAGGCCTTCGGTGCCGCGAATCGCCAGCGGACCTTCAGGGCTCGGCAATTGTTCGCCTTCGCCGAGCAGTCGGCGGGCGACGACGTAGGCCATGCGATTGCCCAAACCGATGTCCTCGAGCAGATCTTCGATCAATTCGAGACGGTATTCGTGGAGCATGACCTGTACGCGCTCGGCCGGGATCTTGTCCAGGGAACTGTCGAAGCCGTTCAGTACCTTGTTCAGCAGGCGTTCGCCCAGGCTGATGGACTCGGAGCGACGTTGCAGCTTCAGCGCATGGCGGATATGCGTGCGGGCCTTGCCGGTGACCACAAAGTTGAGCCACGCCGGGTTGGGGCGCGCGCCGGGGGCGCTGACGATTTCCACCGTGGAGCCGCTTTGCAGCGGTTCGGACAACGGTGCCAGGCGACGATTGATGCGACAGGCAATGCAGCTGTTGCCGACGTCGGTGTGCACGGCGTAGGCGAAATCCACCGCTGTGGAGCCTTTGGGCAGCTCCATGATCCGGCCCTTGGGCGTGAAGACGTAGACCTCGTCCGGGAACAGGTCGATCTTCACGCTCTCGATGAATTCCAGGGAATTGCCGGCCCGTTGCTGCATTTCCAGCACGCCCTTGACCCACTGCCGCGCGCGGGCGTGAGTGCTCTTGGGTTGCTCGTCGCCACTGGATTTGTACAACCAATGGGCGGCGATGCCGTTGTTGGCCATCTCTTCCATTTCACGGGTGCGGATCTGGATTTCGATCGGTACGCCGTGCATGCCGAACAGCGTGGTGTGCAGCGACTGGTAACCGTTGGCCTTGGGAATCGCGATGTAATCCTTGAAGCGCCCAGGCAGCGGTTTGTACAAATTATGGACAGCACCCAGCACGCGGTAGCAGGTATCGACCTTGTCGACGATGATCCGGAACGCATAGACGTCCATGATTTCGTTGAAGGCCCGGCGCTTGCCGCGCATTTTCTTGTAGATGCCGTAGAGGTGTTTCTGCCGCCCGCTGACTTCGCCTTCGATGCCGTCGATGGCCAGACAGTGGCTCAGGGACTCTTCGATCTTGTTGACGATTTCCTTGCGATTGCCCCGGGCGCGCTTGACGGCCTGGTTGATGCGCGCCGAACGCATCGGGTGCATCGCCTTGAAACCCAGGTCCTCGAACTCGATACGAATTGCGTGCATGCCCAGGCGATTGGCGATGGGTGCGTAGATTTCGAGGGTTTCCTTGGCGATTCGCCGGCGTTTCTCGCCGGACAACACTTCCAGCGTGCGCATGTTGTGCAGGCGGTCGGCGAGCTTGACCAGGATCACGCGGATATCGCGGGCCATGGCCATGGCCATTTTCTGGAAGTTTTCGGCCTGGGCCTCGGCCTTGGTTTCGAAGTTCATCTGGGTCAGCTTGCTGACCCCGTCGACCAGTTCGGCCACGGTTTCGCCGAACTGCGCTTGCAGCGCTTCCTTGGCAATGCCGGTGTCTTCGATCACGTCATGGAGCATGGCCGCCATCAGGCTCTGATGGTCCATGTGCATGTCGGCAAGGATATTCGCCACCGCGAGCGGGTGCGTGACGTACGCCTCGCCGCTGCGGCGGCGCTGGCCGTCGTGGGCTTGTTCGGCGTAGAAATAGGCTCGGCGGACCAGGTTGACCTGGTCCGTGCCGAGGTAGGCCGATAAGCGATCGGCGAGGGCGTCTATGCTCGGCATGATAATGACTCCTGCCGTGTGCTGTGACCCCGCGCCGTGCTACGTCGACCAGGCATAGGCTTAGACCGCCTCGTTGGACTCGTCCTCGAACGCTGCGAACAGCGGTTCGTCTTCAACGATTTCAGCGTTGGCGATGAACTCGTAGCTCATCAGGCCTTCGGCGATTTCACGCAGCGCTACCACGGTAGGCTTGTCGTTTTCCCACTGGACCAATGGCTCTTTGCCGCCGGTGGCCAGTTGACGGGCACGCTTGGTAGAGAGCATGACCAGCTCAAAGCGGTTTTCCACGTGTTCTAGGCAGTCTTCAACGGTTACGCGGGCCATGGTATTCCTCGGAGCGAATGCAATATGCGCGCTGCCCGGTTGGGCGAGCGGACTCGACAGTTTAAAAAAACACCAGCGTTTAGGGAAGCGCTGATTTTTTGATCAAACCCCTCGGCGCGCTGCGAGTACCAATGTAAAGCCGTCGCAGCGGTTTTGGGAAGGGCTGTTCAGCCCAGCAGCTCGGCCAAAAGCTTGCCGAAACGTTGCTGCTGGCGCTTCTGTTGCAGCTGGCTGGCGCGGAAAATCGCCTTCAGGTCGTCCAGCGCGTGGGCAAAATCGTCATTGATGATCAGATAATCGTAATCGACGTAATGGCTCATTTCGCTGACCGCTTCACGCATCCGGCCTTCGATGATTTCATCGCTGTCCTGGCCGCGGTTGGTCAGGCGTTGGCGCAAGGCTTGCTGGCTCGGCGGCAGGATGAAGATGGAGCGGGCCTGGGGCATCAGCTTGCGAACTTGCTCGGCGCCTTGCCAGTCGATTTCCAGGATCAGGTCGTGGCCTTCATCGAGGGTTTGCTGGAGGTAGCTCTGCGAAGTGCCGTAGAGGTTGCCGAAGACTTCGGCGCGCTCGAGGAAGTCGCCGTGCTCGGCCATCCTCACGAACTCTTCACGGTCAACGAAGTGATAGTTCACGCCATTCACTTCGCCCGGGCGCATGGCGCGGGTGGTGTGCGAGACCGAGACGCGGATCTGCGGCTCGGCATCGATCAATGCCTTGACCAGGCTGGTCTTGCCAGCGCCCGAGGGCGCGGAAATGATGTAGAGAGTGCCGGTGCTGTGGGTCATGTCGGGTTAGCCTTACTCAATGTTCTGCACTTGTTCGCGCATTTGCTCGATCAACACCTTGAGGTTGACCGCCGCCTGCGTGCTGCGCGGGTCGAAGGCTTTGGAGCCCAGTGTATTGGCTTCGCGGTTGAGCTCCTGCATCAGGAAGTCGAGGCGGCGACCGGCCGCACCGCCGGATTTGAGCACCCGGCGAACTTCGATGATGTGGGTGCTCAGGCGATCCAGTTCTTCGGCCACGTCGCTTTTTTGCGCGAGCATGACCATTTCCTGTTCCAGGCGCTGCGGGTCCAGCTCGGCCTGCATGTCGGCGAAGCGGTCGAGGACTTTCTGGCGTTGGGTGGCGAGCATTTGCGGGACCAGTTCGCGCAGGGTGACGACATCTTCTTCAATAGAGGTCAGGCGCTCGTTGATCAGACGGGCCAGCTCCGCGCCTTCACGCTCGCGACCCGCCTTGAGTTCCTTCAGCCCTTGAGTGAAGAGTGCCAGCGCCTCGGCATTCAGCGCTTGGGGATCGCTCGCATCGCCGACCAGTACGCCTGGCCAGGCCAGTATTTCCAGCGGATTGAGGGCGGCGGGGTTCTTGATCAAGCCGGCGACGGTTTCTGCGGCCGCGACCAGTTGCGCAGCGCGTTCGCGATCGACCTGCAGCGTCTTGCCACTGCTTTCTTCGGTGAAGCGCAGGGTGCATTCCAACTTGCCCCGGGACAAGCCCTGGCGCAGCGCTTCGCGCACGCTGCCTTCCAGGTCGCGGAAGGATTCGGGCAGGCGCAGATGCGGCTCCAGGTAGCGGCTGTTGACCGAGCGCAATTCCCAGCTCAGCGTGCCTTGGGCGCCGGCCTTTTCGACTCGGGCGAAGGCGGTCATGCTGTGCACCATGGGGATTCCTCGCAATGCAAGCCGGCCACAATCGGTCGTCGTGGGGCCTGGGGTCTGTGGGTTGATGCTGAAGGACAGCAAAGGCGCAGGATTGTAGCGCAGTGCGACGCAAGCGCCCAAACAGCTCCGGTAACAAAGCGCTGCAGCCCGTCGGCCGGGGCTTTGAGCGCGTTCGTCCGTCGCGTTGGATTTTTAGACCTGCCTTATGGCAGCGCACGGCTTTATAATGCCCAGCAGTTTTCCGTCCCCTGTACAGGTGTTCCCTATGAAACGTCCAAGTGGTCGCGTTGCCGATCAGCTTCGCTCGATCCGCATTACCCGCAACTACACCAAACACGCCGAGGGATCTGTACTGGTCGAATTCGGTGATACCAAGGTCATCTGCACCGTCAGCGTCGAAAACGGCGTGCCTCGCTTCCTGAAGGGCCAGGGGCAAGGCTGGTTGACCGCCGAATACGGCATGCTGCCGCGCGCCACCGGCGAGCGGAACCAGCGCGAGGCCAGCCGTGGCAAGCAGGGCGGCCGGACCCTGGAGATCCAGCGATTGATCGGCCGTTCCCTGCGCGCTGCGCTGGACATGTCCAAGCTTGGTGATGTGACGCTGTATGTCGATTGCGATGTGATCCAGGCTGACGGCGGCACCCGCACCGCTTCCATCACCGGCGCGATGGTTGCGTTGGTCGACGCCTTGAAAGTGATCAAGAAACGCGGTGGCCTCAAGGGCGGTGACCCGCTCAAGCAAATGATCGCCGCGGTGTCGGTGGGCATGTACCAGGGCGAGCCGGTGCTGGACCTGGACTACCTCGAAGACTCCGCCGCCGAAACCGACCTGAACGTGGTCATGACCAGCGCTGGCGGCTTCATCGAAGTCCAGGGCACTGCCGAAGGCGCGCCGTTCCAGCCGCAAGAGTTGAACGCTATGCTGGAGCTGGCGAAGAAAGGCATGACCGAAATCTTCGAATTGCAAAAGGCCGCGTTGGCCGACTGATTGTTGTGCGCTTCAGACAAGGAGAATGTCATGAGTGATGAGCAAGTCCTGTTGCCCCAACCGAGCAAAGAAGCGCGGCAATGGGCAATGTTTTGTCACCTGTCTGCACTGTTGGGAATTTTCATTCCGTTCGGTTCGCTGATCGGGCCGCTGGTCATCTGGCAGCTCAAGCGTGAATCCGACCCGTTCATCGATGCCCAGGGCAAGGAAGCGCTGAACTTCCAAATCACTGTGGCGATCGCTGCGGCGATCAGCTTGCTGCTGATGATCGTGGTGATCGGTTTCTTCCTGTTTGGCCTGGTCGCCATCGGTGCGCTGGTGCTGACCATTATTGGCGGTGTGAAAGCCAATGAGGGGCAGCCGTACCGATATCCCTTTACCTGGCGGTTGGTTAAATAGCGAACAGCGCCGCGATATAAAAATGCCCCGGTTATCGGGGCATTTTTATTAGGGGTGCGAAACTTGGTGTTTCTATAAAAACAATCGGAAAAGTCTGATAACGCTTCGTAGAAATGGATTCTTGCTTGATGTGATTCCATCACTGATGGAAGTATCGAAACAAGAAGTTAAGAACTCAGAGGTTGATGTCACAAAACCGTTCATTGCAACAGCCGTCGTGTCCAGCTGCGCATGGTCTCTTGTATAGGTATATTGCCGCTCTTAAACTTTTAGTCACAACTGAGCGATGCTCGCGTGGCCCATATGCTTGGCATCGATAGTCTTCGGTTGATAGAGTCGCTCCAAGCAATATTCTCCGTGAAATATTTCGATATATTCAAGCCATTGAAGGCGTTTGAATTAAAGACCAATCAGTGTTGAGCATTCAACCTGCTCAAGTGGCGTGTCCAGGTAAAAAGTTCGCCCTTGAATAGATACAGAAAAGATGGATATTCATGTTTCAGCTCGATTTCTACGGCACGCTTGTCGCCGCCTCCCTGGTACTTTTACTGGGACGTGGGCTTGTGGGCCGTGTTGGTTTTCTGCGTGTCTACAATATCCCCGAGCCTGTAGCAGGCGGGCTGGTAGTGGCTTTGGTTCTTTTGGCTTTGCGCGCACTTGATATTGAAGTCCGGTTTGATACTTCGTTGCAAACGCCATTGATGCTGGCTTTTTTCGCCACGATCGGCCTGAGTGCGGATTTCGCCAGCCTGAGAAGAGGCGGGCGCGTGGTGGGGATTTTCCTGTTGGCGGTGACCGGCTTGCTGGTGGTCCAGAACGCCATGGGCATCGGGCTGGCAAAAGCGCTGGGGCTCGACCCCTTGATGGGATTGCTGACCGGCTCGATTAGCTTGGCGGGCGGCCATGGAACAGGCGCAGCGTGGGGAACGGTGTTCAGTGAGAAATACGGCCTGGCTTCCGCTTCCGAACTCGCGATGGCTTCTGCGACGTTTGGCTTGGTGTTGGGCGGTTTGATCGGTGGTCCGGTTGCTCGCCTGCTCATCAAGCGTGTCCAAGTGCCCGGTTGCCTTGAGTCGCAAAAGCCTCGCGCGCCCAAGGGGTTCGAGCAGCCGAACGAAGAACGCTCGATCACGCCGTTCTCGTTCATCGAGACACTTGCTCTTATCGCTGTCAGCCTGTTGGCTGGCACGCTCCTGAACGGGCAGCTCCACGGTACCGCATTCGAGTTGCCGACGTTCGTTTGCGTCCTGTTCGTGGGGGTAATCTTGCGCAACGGTCTTTCGGCGCTTGGCTTGTATCAGGTTTTCGAGCGTGAAGTGTCTGTGCTTGGCAACGTCAGCTTGTCGCTGTTCCTGGCGATCGCACTCATGTCGCTCAAGTTGTGGGACCTGGCGTCACTGGCCTTGCCAATCTTCATCATTTTGGCAGTCCAGACGTTGATCATGGCTTTGTTTGCGATTTTCGTGACGTTCAGGCTGATGGGTAGCCACTACGACGCCGCGGTCCTGGCGGCAGGGCATTGCGGTTTCGGGCTGGGGGCTACGCCGACGGCGATTGCCAACATGCAGGCCGTGACCCAGCGCTACGGACCCTCGCAGATAGCGTTTCTGGTGGTACCCATGGTGGGAGCGTTCTTCATCGATATCGTCAACGTCATCGTCATCAAGCTGTACCTTGCCCTGCCGTTATTTGCTGCGGCTTGAAGCCTGAAGCGGATACATGCTCCAAAAAAATACCCGTATCTCGCGATACGGGTATTTTTTATGACCGGTCGGCCTGAAGCAGCTCGTCCATACGCTTAGATCGTCAGCGTCCAATCGTAGTCCACGATCAGCGGCGCGTGCTGCGAGAACCGTGGCTGGCGCGGCAGGCGGGCGCTGCGTACGAAGCGGCGCAGCCCAGGCGTCAGCAACTGGTAGTCGAAACGCCAGCCGAGATTGAGCATCTCGGCCTGCTCGTTGTCCGGCCACCAGCTGTACTGGTCGCCTTCGCGGCTGACTTCACGCAGGGCGTCGACATAGCCCATGTTGCCAATGATCTCGTCCATCCAGGCCCGTTCCGGCGCCAGGAAACCAGGAGATTGCTGGCTGTCGCGCCAGTTCTTGATATCCAGCTTCTGTTGCGCCACGTACAGCGAGCCACAATAAATGTACTCGCGACGTTTGCGCCGCTGTTTATCAAGGTAACGGGCGAAGTCGTCCATCAACTTGAATTTCTGATTCAAATCTTCATCGCCGTTCTGCCCCGAAGGGAGCAGTAAGGTCGCGATGCTGACCTTGTCGAAATCGGCTTGCAGGTAGCGCCCGTAGCGGTCCGCCGTCTCGAAACCGAGACCGTTGATGACAGCCTTCGGTTGCAGCCGCGAGTACAAAGCCACGCCACCCTGGGCGGGGACTTCAGCATCGCAGGCATAAAGGAAGTAACCATCCAGTTGGAAGGCTGCATCGTCCAGTTCAAAGGCGGAGGCGCGGGTGTCCTGCAGGCAGATGACGTCGGCATTCTGTGCTTGCAGCCAACTGAGCAAACCACGCTCCACTGCAGCCTGAATACCATTGACGTTCACACTGATGATCCGCATAAATGGCCCCAAAAATCACGTGCGTGTATGATACACGCCGTGTACCTATTTAGCTAAATCCGCGGTATTTGAGGCTTTTTTTCATGCAGGCGTATCAGCGCGATTTCATTCGCTTTGCCATCGATCGCGGTGTTCTGCGCTTCGGTGAGTTCACCCTCAAGTCCGGGCGCACCAGTCCGTACTTCTTCAACGCCGGCCTGTTCAACAGCGGCACCGCCCTGGCGCAGTTGGGTCGGTTCTATGCCGCGGCCATCGTCGAGAGCGGCATCCCGTTCGACGTATTGTTCGGGCCCGCCTACAAAGGCATTCCCCTGGCCGCCACCACCGCCGTCGCCCTGGCCGAACACCATGGCCGCGACCTGCCCTGGTGCTTCAACCGCAAGGAAGCCAAGGCCCATGGCGAGGGCGGTAGCCTTGTCGGCGCGCCGCTGACCGGCGATGTGCTTATCATCGATGACGTCATCACCGCCGGCACCGCCATTCGCGAAGTGATGCAGATCATCGCCTCGCAAGAAGGCGCCAAGGCCGCCGGCGTGCTGATCGCCCTGAACCGCCAGGAGCGCGGCAATGGTGAGCTTTCGGCAATTCAGGAAGTTGAGCGCGACTTCGGCATCCCGGTGATCAGCATTGTCTCGCTGAACCAGGTGCTGGAATTCTTGGCCGATGATCCGCAGCTCAAGCAGCATCTGCCGGCGGTTGAGGCTTATCGGGCGCAGTTTGGCGTTTGAAATCGCTCTTGATTTGATCTTGTGGCGAGGGAGCTTGCTCCCGCTGGGTCGCGCAGCGGCCCCAATATTTTTGCGATCGCTGCGCAATCGAGCGGGAGCGAGCTCCCTCGCCACACAAGCATCATCTGGAGCGTGGTGTAAAAAAAGACCCCGCTCAACCAGGTTGAGCGGGGTCTTTTTTTTGCAGGTATCGCTTAAGGACGCTTGCGATTGCTGATCAACGTACCCACGCCGGTATCGGTGAAGATCTCCAGCAGGATCGCATTCGGCACGCGACCGTCGATGATCAACGAACTTCCCACACCGCCCTGTACCGCTTCCAGCGCGCAACGAATCTTCGGCAGCATGCCGCCGTAGATGGTGCCGTCGGCGATCAAGTCGTCGACTTGCTGGGTCGACAAGCCGGTCAGGACCTTGCCGGTCTTGTCCATCAGGCCGGCAATGTTAGTGAGCAGCATCAGCTTCTCGGCCTTCAGCGCCTCGGCGACCTTGCCGGCCACCAGGTCGGCGTTGATGTTGTACGACTCACCGTTGGCACCCACGCCGATTGGCGCGATGACCGGGATGAAGTCGCCCTTGACCAGCAAATTCAGCAGGTCGGTGTTGATGCCGACCACTTCGCCCACCTGGCCGATGTCGATGATTTCCGGCTGGGTCATCTCCGGGGTCTGGCGCGTAACGGTGAGCTTCTTCGCGCGGATCAGCTCGGCGTCCTTGCCGGTCAGGCCGATGGCGCTGCCGCCGTGACGGTTGATCAGGTTGACGATGTCCTTGTTGACCTGGCCGCCGAGCACCATTTCCACTACATCCATGGTCTGTGCGTCAGTGACGCGCATGCCGTCGATGAAATGGCTCTCGATGGAGAGGCGCTTGAGCAGGTCGCCGATCTGCGGGCCACCACCGTGCACCACCACCGGGTTGATGCCCACGGCCTTCATCAGCACGATGTCGCGGGCAAAGCCGGTTTTCAGCTCCTCGCTTTCCATCGCGTTGCCGCCGTACTTGATCACCAGGGTCTTGCCGACATAGCGTCGGATATAAGGCAACGCTTCGGACAGGACCTTGGCGGTGTTGGCGGCGGCTTCGCGTTCGAGGGTCATTCAGGGCTCCGGTGGTGATTCAAAAATCAGAACGGTAGTTGGAGATCGGGTGCAACACGTTTGAGTTGGGTGTGGAACACATCCTTGATGCGCTGCAGTTCGGCCTCGTTGTCGGCCTCGAAGCGCAGCACCAGCACCGGCGTGGTGTTGGAGGCGCGAACCAGGCCCCAGCCTTGTGGGTAGTCGACCCGCACACCGTCGATGGTGGTCAGTTCGGCGCCTTCGCCCCACTGGGCATCGTGCAGTGCATCAATGATGCTGAATTTGCTCTCTTCGGTCACATGGATATTGATTTCCGGCGTAGAAATATCGTTCGGGAAGGTTGCGAACAGTTCTTCCGCAGTGGATGTTTCCTTGCTCAGAATCTCCAGCAGGCGTGCCGCGCTGTAGATGCCGTCATCAAAACCGAACCAACGCTCCTTGAAGAAAATGTGGCCGCTCATTTCGCCGGCCAGCAGGGCACCGCTCTGTTTCATTTTCTTTTTGATCAACGAATGGCCGGTTTTCCACATCAGTGGACGGCCGCCGTATTCCTTGATCAGCGGCACCAGGCGACGGGTGCATTTCACGTCGAAGATGATTTCCGCATCGGGGTTGCGTGCCACGACGTCCTTGGCGAACAGCATCAGCAGGCGGTCCGGGAACACGACGCTACCGGTCTCGGTCACCACGCCCACGCGGTCGCCGTCGCCGTCGAAGGCCAGGCCCAGGTCGGCATTGGTTTCCTTGACTTTGGCGATCAGGTCTTGCAGGTTTTCCAGCTTGCCCGGGTCCGGGTGGTGGTTCGGGAAGTTGCCGTCGACTTCGCAGAACAGCGGGATAACTTCGCAGTTCAGGGCTTCGATCAGTTGGGGGGCGATTACGCCAGCCGCGCCGTTGCCGCAATCGACCACCACTTTCAGGCGGCGAGCGAGCTTCACGTCCTTGACGATCTCATCGTTGTAGCGCGGGAGAATGTCGACCTTGGTCACGCTGCCCTGGCCGCTGCTCAAGTCATTGGTCTTGAGGCGGGTGTGCAGGGCCTGGATCTGCTCGTTGGCGAGGGTGTCGCCGGCGATGACGATCTTGAAGCCGTTGTAGTTCGACGGGTTGTGGCTGCCGGTGAGCATCACGCCGGATTTACCAGCCAGCACGTTGGCGGCGTAGTACAGCGCCGGTGTTGGCACCAGGCCGACGTCGCTGACATGGCAACCACTGTCGGCAATGCCCTTGATCAATTGCTCGACCAGTTCCGGGCCGGACAAACGACCATCGCGGCCGACGTTCACGTTCGGTTCGCCCTGGGCCAGGCTCTGGGAACCAATGGCGCGGCCAATCCAGTAAGCGGTTTCAGCCGTCAGGGTTTCCGGCACGACGCCACGGATGTCGTAGGCGCGGAAGATACTGTCAGGAAAGATCGGGGCGATTGCGGCTGGGGTGTTCATGGGCGGGCGCTCTATCAGGAAAGTGACTGGACACGCCGACAGGGGCGTCGGCAGGCTCAAGCTGAAGGGTATGACGGCGTTTTTGGCAGAGAGTTCGCGGTGGGAGCGTGCCATGAGACAGCGGTATCCCGGTCTGAACCGTCTAAAACCTTGATTCCCGGTGGGAAACCTTGTCGCCAGCCGTTGCGCATTTTTCGTCCTGAAACAGAAGCTTAATAAAGCAGCCAGGCAAGGTGCCCGGCTGCAACGCAGTATCAATGACTGCCGGAATGCCCGAAGCCGCCGGCGCCACGTTGGCTTTCGTCGAATTCCTGGACCAGTTCGAAGTGGGCCTGGACCACTGGCACCAGCACAAGCTGAGCGATGCGTTCGCCCACTGCGATGTTGAAAGCGGTCTGGCCACGGTTCCAGCAGGACACCATCAGTTCGCCCTGGTAGTCCGAATCGATCAGGCCGACCAGGTTGCCCAGCACGATGCCGTGCTTATGGCCCAGGCCCGAGCGTGGCAGGATCAGCGCGGCAAGGCCCGGGTCACCGATATAGACCGACAGGCCGGTCGGAATCAGCAGGGTCTGGCCCGGCTCCAGGACGGTGTCCTGCTTGAGCATGGCCCGCAGGTCGAGGCCGGCGGAGCCCGGTGTGGCGTACTGCGGCAATGGAAATTCGTTGCCGATGCGTGGGTCGAGGATCTTGGCTTGTAGAGCGTGCATTGAGATTAAACCTGGTTCAGCCGTTCGGCGATGAAAGTGATCAGTTGGCGGGCGATCTTGCCCTTGCTGGTCTGGGCGAAAAGCGTGGCGTGCAACTGGCGGTCGATCACGCTGCAGGCGTTTTCCTCGCTGTTGAACCCAATGCTCGGGTTGGCGACGTCGTTGGCGACGATCAGGTCCAGATTCTTGTCCTTGAGCTTGCGCGCGGCGTAATCGAGGAGGTGTTCGGTCTCGGCGGCGAAACCCACGCTGAACGGTCGGTCGGGGCGGGTGGCGATGGTGGCGAGGATATCGGGATTGCGCACCATTTGCAGGAGCAGGCCGTCGCCGCTCGTAGGGTCTTTCTTCAATTTTTGCGGGGCGACGACTTCAGGCCGGTAGTCCGCCACTGCCGCCGAGGCGATGAACAGGTCGCAAGGGATGGCCGCTTCGCAGGCCGCGAGCATGTCCCGGGCGCTGACGACGTCGATACGGGTCACCCGGTCTGGGGTCGGCAGGTGCACGGGGCCGGTAATCAGCGTCACCCGGGCGCCAGCCTCTACGGCGGCTTCGGCCAGGGCGAAGCCCATTTTTCCTGAGCTGTGGTTGGTGATGTAGCGCACCGGGTCGATGTTTTCCTGGGTCGGCCCGGCGGTGATCAATACGTGCTTGCCCGTCAGGGCTTCGCGCTTGAAGCAGTCGGCGGCGCATTGGGCCAGGTCGGTGGCTTCTAGCATGCGGCCCATCCCGACATCGCCGCAGGCCTGGCTGCCGGAAGCTGGACCGAAGACTTTCAAGTTGCGACTTTCAAGCAGTTCCAGATTGGCCTGGGTGGCCGGGTCGCGCCACATGGCCTGGTTCATGGCCGGTGCCACGGCGACCACCGCGTCGGTGGCGAGCACCAGGGTGGTCAACAGGTCATTGGCGATGCCCTGGGCCAGGCGGGCGATGAGGTCGGCCGTGGCCGGGGCGATCAACACCAGGTCGGCCCACTTGGCCAGTTCGATATGGCCCATGGCGGCTTCAGCCGCCGGGTCGAGCAGATCCAGGTGGACCGGGTGGCCGGACAGGGCCTGCATGGTCAGCGGCGTGATGAATTCACTGCCGCCACGGGTCATGACGACCCGCACTTCCGCGCCCTGGTCGATAAGCCTGCGAACCAGCTCGGCGCTCTTGTAGGCGGCAATGCCGCCGCCGACGCCCAGAACGATGCGTTTCCGATACAGCCGCTGCATAGGCCTGCCTTTCGATTTCAGTGGTCAGCGCAGAGCGAAACCCTTGGCGTGAGCTGCCTGGGTGAAAATCGCCTGCAAAAAAGATGGGCTAAGATATCACAGCGTCCGCTATGGAACAGCGGCGCCCACTATCAGGGAGATGCCATGAGTATTCGGGATTGGCCCGTGGCCGAGCGGCCGCGGGAAAGGTTACTGGCGTCGGGAGCGGAGAGTCTTTCGGACGCCGAGTTGCTGGCGATTTTCTTGCGCACGGGGGTGGCGGGCAGAAGCGCGGTGGATCTGGCGCGACACCTATTGAGTCAATTTGGCTGCCTGCGCGCGCTGCTTGAAGCGGACCAGGTTACGTTCAGCAGTCAGATGGGCCTGGGCCCGGCGAAATTCGCACAGTTACGGGCAGTTCTCGAAATGGGCCGGCGACATCTGGCAGAGCGGATGCGGCAAAAATCAATGCTTGAGGATCCGCAGGCTGTTCGTGACTATCTGAAGTCAATGCTGCGCCACGAGCCTCATGAGGTTTTTGGTTGTCTGTTCCTTGATTCACGGCACCAGGTGCTGGCGTTTGAAGCACTGTTTCGCGGCTCGATCGCCACGGCCACCGTTCACCCTCGGCAAGTGGTCAAGCGGGCCCTGGCCCACAATTGCGCTGCCGTGATCCTGTGCCACAACCACCCCTCCGGCAACACCGAGCCCAGCCAGGCCGACCGAATGCTCACCGAGCGGCTTCAGGAGGCGCTGGAGCTGATCGATGTGCGGGTGCTCGATCATTTCATCGTTGGCGATGGGGAGCCACTGTCCATGGCGGAGTATGGGTGGATGTAGGTTCGATCTGACGAACAAGACCCTTTGTGGGAGCGAGCTTGCTCGCGATAGCGGTTGCTCAGTCAGCATTGATGTGTCTGATGCGCGGCTATCGCGAGCAAGCTCGCTCCCACAGGGGGGCTGTGGGGCTGGGGTTACTTGAGACTGACCTTGGAGTAATCCTGGCGCCCAAACGGGCTCACCGCATACCCCTGCACATCCTTGCGGGTCAATGCGAAGGCGGTCGGGTGCGCTAACGGCAGCCAAAGGGCCTGCTGCTGGATCTGAGCCTGTGCCTGTTCGTAGAGCTTGGTGCGGACACCTTGCTCGCCAGTGGTCTTGCCGGCACTGATCAGCTTGTCCAGGTCCGGGTTGCAATAACGGGCGAAGTTGGTGCCGGACTTGACCGCCGCGCAGGAAAATTGCGGCGTGAGGAAATTGTCCGGATCGCCGTTATCACCGGCCCAGCCCATGAACAGCAGGTCATGCTCGCCAGCCTTGGCGCGGCGGATCAGCTCGCCCCATTCGATCACGCGGATTTCCGCCTGGATGCCGATTTCCGCCAGGTCCGATTGCAGCAGTTGGGCGCCAAGGCTCGGGTTGGGGTTGAGCAGACTGCCGGAAGGGCGAGTCCAGATGGTGGTCTTGAAGCCCTCCTTCAAACCGGCCTTGGCCAGCAGGTCCCGAGCCTTGGCCGGATCATGGGCATAGCCGGGCAGGTTTTTGGCGTAGCTCCAGGTGTTTGGGGGGTAAGGACCGTTGGCCGCTTCGGCGGTGCCTTCGAAAACGGTCTTGAGGTAGCTGGGCTTGTCAAACGCGAGATTGATAGCCTGACGGACTTCAGGTTTGTCCAAGGGGGGATGCTGGCTATTAATCGCCAGGAAGGCGGTCATGAAGGCGTCAGTCTGTTCCACTTTCAACGTAGGCTCTTGCTTGGCGGCCTGTACGTCCAACGGCTTGGGCGACAACGCGATCTGGCATTCATTGCGCCGCAGTTTCTGCAGGCGAACATTGGCGTCCGGGGTAATGGCGAAAATCAGGGGGTCGACCTGAGGCTTGCCGCCAAAGTATTCGCTGTTGGCCTTGTAGCGGATCGAGGCGTCTTTCTGGAAACGGCTGAAAATGAACGGGCCGGTGCCAATGGGCTGGCTGTTGAGTTGTTCCGGCTTGCCGGCTTTCAGCAACTGGTCTGCGTATTCGGCTGAATAGATTGACGCAAAGCCCATGCTCAGCGTCGCCAGGAAGGTCGAGTCGGCATGGTCCAGTGTGAATCGCACCGTTAGCGGGTCCAGGGCGTCGATTTTTGTGATCAGCGACGGCAATTGCATGGATTGAGCGTGTGGGAAGCCACTCTGCGCCACTTTATGCCAAGGGTTGGCCGGATCCAGCATGCGGTCGAAGCTGAACTTGACGTCTTCGGCGGTCAAGTCGCGGTGCGGTGTGAAATAGTCGGTGTGGTGGAACTTGACCCGTGGATGCAGCTTGAACACATAGGTCAGGCCATCGGGCGACACTTCCCAGCTGTCGGCCAGGCTCGGGACCACTTTCCCGCTGGCCGTATCGAAGTCCACCAGGCGGTTCATCAGCACGTCGGCCGAAGCATTGGTGGTGGTCAACGAGTTGTATTGAACGACATCGAACCCTTCCGGGCTGGCCTCGGTACATACGCTCAGGGCGGCGGCCTGGACCAGCGGGCTGATCAGCAGAGGGGCGAGCATCAGTGGTAGGGCAGCGAGGCGCATGATTTGATTTCCTGTGCAGGTCGGAGGCCCATCTGCGAGTGCAGTCTGGAAAAGGTCTACCCTAGTGGGCTCGCCTGCAAATGACTATCCCCATTTTGCATTTTCCGGCACTCTTTCCTGCGCTTCGCAGGAGGTGCCCTGGGTTGGAACCCGGCATCGATTGAAAAAAACCTGCGCGTCGCGACGAGCGGTAAGGCCATCGCCGGCCCTTGCCCCAGCCGCCCGGGGCTGCCGATTGATGATTTCCCACGAAGACAAATCACACCGGCTGTTGTTGTGCTGGGGTCTTTCTGGTATAAAGCAGCGCTCTTTTCTAGGGGCCCGGTTCCTTCACTGTAGGTGTAGCCGGTAAGACCCTTAAAGAAACGCGGCGCCTGGCGCCAAATGACTGAGAGATTAAGCGGCCAACCCATGCCGGGTTGGGCATGTGGTTTTAGAGGGCTGAGGCATGTCGAGAGTCTGTCAAGTTACCGGTAAGGGTCCGGTGACTGGGAATAACATTTCCCACGCAAACAACAAAACCCGTCGTCGTTTCCTGCCGAACCTGCAGCATCACCGCTTCTGGGTTGAAGAAGAGAAACGTTTTGTACGTCTGCGCGTATCTGCCAAGGGCATGCGCATCATCGACAAGCGTGGCATCAGTGTCGTGCTGGCCGAACTTCGTCGCGATGGCAAGGTTTAAGGGAGCTAATCATGCGTGAATTGATTCGTTTGATCTCGAGCGCCGGTACTGGTCACTTCTACACTACCGACAAGAACAAGCGTACTACCCCGGACAAAATCGAGATCAAGAAATATGATCCGGTTGTTCGCAAGCACGTGATCTACAAGGAAGGCAAAATCAAGTAATTGATTTTTCCTTCTTTACGAAAAAGGCCCGTATCGCGAGATACGGGCCTTTTTTGTTACCGGTGTCTTGTCTGTCAGGGCGCCATCGCGAGCAAGCCCAGACTGCACAAAACCCTCAGGCCTTCTGCTCGAACACCACATAAATCTTGCGGCAAGGCTCCAGCACTTCCCAGGTGCCCTTGAACCCGGCCGGAATCACGAAGCGATCGCCCGCCCGAAGTGTCTTGGCATTGCCTTCGGCATCCCGCAGCACCGATACGCCCTGAACGATTTCGCAGTATTCGTGTTCCGTATAGTTGACCGTCCACTGGCCGACCGCACCTTCCCAGACCCCGGCATTCATCTGGCCGCATGGGCTGTTGTAATGATTGAACACCGCCTGTTCAGGATCACCCTTGAGTATTTTGGTGGGGTCCGGGCGATAGCGTTCGGGGGTAGTGTTGGCCTGGCTGAAATCGACGATGTCCTGAATATGCATGCAAGTGATCCCCGGAGATAGCGTGGAAGGCCTCGAGTCTATGTTTATTAAAACGAACATCGCAAGGCCGTTTGCCAGCGTTATGTCAAATATATTGAAACATTAGCAGCGGCTGGTTTAGGGTGGCGGATGTTCCGTGCCGATAACAGCGCCAAAAACGGGCTGGCCGGGCAGAATTCTTGAGCGCTGCGGGTGCCGCGGCGTTCCTACCCAATAAGAGGAGGACACTCGCATGACCACCCTGACTCGTGCCGACTGGGAACAGCGTGCCCGCGACCTGAAGATCGAAGGCCGCGCTTTCATCAACGGCGAATACACCGATGCGGTGTCCGGCGAAACCTTCGATTGCCTCAGCCCGGTCGATGGCCGCCTGCTGGGCAAGGTCGCCAGCTGTGACGTGGCCGATGCCCAGCGCGCCGTCGAAAATGCTCGCGCCACGTTCGATTCCGGCGTCTGGTCGCGCCTGGCGCCGAGCAAGCGCAAAGCCGCCATGATTCGCTTCGCCGGGCTGCTCAAGCAGAACGCCGAGGAGCTGGCCCTGCTGGAAACCCTGGACATGGGCAAGCCGATCAGCGATTCGCTGAATATCGACGTGCCCGGGGCCGCCCAGGCGCTGAGCTGGAGCGGTGAAGCCATCGACAAAATCTACGACGAAGTGGCCGCGACGCCCCACGATCAGTTAGGCCTGGTGACCCGCGAACCCGTCGGCGTGGTCGGCGCCATCGTGCCGTGGAACTTCCCGCTGATGATGGCTTGCTGGAAGCTCGGCCCTGCGTTGTCCACCGGTAACTCCGTGGTGCTGAAACCATCGGAAAAATCCCCGCTGACCGCGATCCGTATCGCCGCCCTGGCAATTGAGGCGGGTATTCCCAAAGGTGTGCTGAACGTTCTGCCGGGCTACGGCCATACCGTTGGCAAGGCGCTGGCCTTGCACATGGATGTCGATACGCTGGTATTCACCGGCTCGACTCGGATCGCCAAGCAACTGATGGTCTATTCCGGAGAGTCCAACATGAAGCGCGTCTGGCTGGAAGCCGGCGGCAAGAGCCCGAACATCGTGTTTGCCGATGCCCCGGACCTGCAAGCCGCCGCCGAATCCGCCGCCAGTGCCATTGCCTTCAACCAGGGCGAAGTCTGCACCGCCGGCTCGCGCCTGCTGGTGGAGCGTTCCATCAAGGACACCTTCCTGCCGCTGGTGATCGAGGCCCTCAAGGGCTGGAAGCCTGGCAACCCGCTGGACCCGGCCACCAATGTCGGTGCCCTGGTCGATACCCAGCAGATGAATACCGTGTTGTCCTACATCGAGGCCGGTCACAGCGACGGCGCCACGCTGGTGGCGGGCGGCAAGCGGATCCTCGAAGAGACCGGCGGCACTTACGTTGAACCGACGATCTTCGATGGCGTGAGCAACGCAATGAAGATCGCCCAGGAAGAAATCTTCGGCCCGGTATTGTCCGTCATCGCCTTCGACAGCGCCGAAGAAGCCATCCAGATCGCCAACGACACGCCATACGGCTTGGCTGCCGCGGTGTGGACCAAGGACATCTCCAAGGCCCACCTGACCGCCAAGGCGCTGCGCGCCGGCAGCGTCTGGGTCAACCAGTACGACGGCGGTGACATGACCGCGCCGTTCGGTGGCTTCAAGCAGTCCGGTAACGGCCGGGACAAGTCGTTGCATGCGTTCGACAAATACACCGAGCTGAAGGCGACCTGGATCAAGCTCTGATGAAATGACGGCTCCGGATCCGGTTCGGGCCCTCAAGTAGCGCTAGTCCCCTGTGGGAGCGAGCTTGCTCGCGATCAGCGGTATGACAGTCGACGACATCGTTGAATGTCGCGCCGCCATCGCGAGCAAGCTCGCTCCCACAGGTTTTTCTGGCGTTCAGAAATCATCATTCCAGCCCAGCCACAGTGGCGAGGGAGCTTGCTCCCGCTGGGTTGCGAAGCGGCCCCAGCTTTTACGACTGCTTCGCAGCCGAGCGGGAGCAAGCTCCCTCGCCACGGGGTAGCGTCGTCGCTGATCGCTGATATTCCGCGTTCTGTGACCTCTGTGTGGGAGCGAGCTCGCGATAGCGGTGTGACAGTCGGCAAATATGATGAATGTATGACCGCCATCGCGAGCAAGCTCGCTCCCGCATTGGTTTTGAGTGATTGCTACAGGAGCAGGGAAATGCGTTGGGCGACTTATTTCGCCGTGTTGGCGTCTGTCCTGAGTGTCGGCCTGGCCCTGGGCGTGAGCATGCCGCTGGTGTCGCTGCGGCTGGAGGGCTGGGGTTACGGTTCGTTCGCCATCGGCGTTATGGCCGCCATGCCGGCCGTTGGGGTGCTGGTCGGGGCCAAGGTATCGAGCCGACTGGCGGCGCGCTTCGGCACGGCGGCATTGATGCGCCTGTGCCTTTGGGGCGGGGCGCTGTCCATCGGGTTGCTGGCGCTGTTGCCCAGTTATCCGGTGTGGTTGCTGCTGCGGCTGTTGATCGGCGTGGTCCTGACGCTGGTGTTCATCCTTGGCGAGAGCTGGATCAATCAATTGGTCGTCGAACAATGGCGCGGCCGGTTGGTCGCGCTGTACGGCAGCAGCTATGCGTTGAGCCAACTGTCCGGTCCGTTGCTGCTCGGCGCCCTTGGGACCGACCACGACTATGGCTTCTGGGTGGGCGTCGGCCTGCTGCTGGTCTCGCCCTTATTGTTGCTTGGCCGTAGCGGGGCGCCCAGCAGTGAAGCCAGCAGTGTCACCTTCAAGGATCTCTGGGGCTTTTGCCGGGGCTTGCCGGCGATTGGCTGGGCCGTGTCGTTGTTCGCCGCCTTTGAAGCCATGATCCTGACGTTGCTGCCCGTCTATTGCTTGCGCCAGGGCTTCAGCGCCGATGTCGCGCTGGCGATGGTCAGCACAGTGGTGGTCGGCGATGCCTTGCTGCAATTGCCCATCGGTGCGCTGGCCGATCGCCTTTCGCGTCGCTCGCTGTTCACTGGCTGCGCGGTGGTCTTGATGTTGTCCAGCCTGGCAGTGCCGCTGCTGATCGACACGCTCTTCATCTGGCCGCTGTGGGTGCTGTTTGGTGCCAGCGCGGGAGGGCTGTTCACCTTGTCGCTGATTTTGATCGGCGAGCGTTATCGCGACGATGCGTTGGTCCGGGCCAACGCTCATATTGCCCAGCTTTGGGGCATTGGATGCCTGGTTGGACCTTTGTTGGCGGGGGCGGGCAGCCAATGGATCAGCGGGCACGCGCTGCCCCTGTTCATGGCTGCGGGGGCGTTCGGGTTGGTGATTCTGTTGTTGCGACAAGGCGCGTTCGGAGCGACACAGCCCGCCTGAAGTTAGAAGAGGCCGGCGACGAGGGAGCTTGCTCCCTCGCCACAAAGGCGGACTGCCAGAAAAGCAGTCAACCCTCAGAGCATGCTCTCAAGCCCGATCGTCGTGGCGAACCAGGCATTGAACCGGCGCCACCAACTGCCTGGCTCGCGGTCCAAGTCGTGTAGCTTGCCGTTGTCTTCGGTGGTCCATACCATTCTTCCCTCTTCAAGCCGCGCTTGATAACTCAGGGTCGGCGCCATCCCCTGTAACGCCAGCTCGCGCACCTGGTCGGCAAGCTCCGGGCTGTCCACCAGGACACCGACCTCGGTGTTCCACAGGACCGAACGCGGGTCGAAGTTGAACGAGCCGATGAAGGACTTCTGCCGGTCGAAGATGATCGCCTTGCTGTGCAGGCTGGAGTCCGACTCGCCGTAGGATTTGCTATAGAACAGATGTGGGCTGCTGCCATTGTCGCCCGGCTGTCGTCGCAGTTCGAACAGGCGCACGCCGTGCTGCAACAGGGCCTTGCGATACGGCGCGTAGCCGCCATGAACAGCGGGCACATCAGTGGCTTCCAGGGAGTTGGTCAGCAGGCTCACCGACACGCCGGCATCGGCGCGACTGGTCAGGTACACCAGGCCCGGCTGGCCGGGGACGAAGTAGGCCGAGATCATGATCAATTCCTTGCTCACTCCGGTCAGCTCCGGCCCCAGTTGCGTTGTCAGCAGCAATTGGGGGTCAGGCTCATCCCTTGACAGTACTTTGCTCGGCGCGTCCCACAATGCCTGGTTCCAGGCCCAGATCAATTGACTGCGCCAGGTGTCCAGGCGTGGCTGGGTCTTGTAGGTGGTCAGCTGTTGATACAGCGCCTGGTTTTCCTTGTGCGTCTGATCAAGGGACGCTTGCAGGCGCAAGCGGCTGTCGGCCAAGTCCTGGGCGGTGGGCCGATGGGACATGAACTGCTCGATGGGCTTGCTCAGGGCGCTGTTCCAATACTGGTCGAAGCTATGTCCCAGCTGCTCGGCCACCGGCCCGACGCCGAGCAGGTCGATGTCGGTGAAGTTCAGGTTGGGTTCGGCATCGAAATACTCATCCCCCAGGTTTCGGCCCCCGACGATCGCCATGCTGTTGTCCGCCAGCCAAAGCTTGTTGTGCATCCTTCGATGCTGCAACGACAGGTTGAACAGCCGCCCGAGGCCGCGGGTCACGCCGGTGGCGCGGCCAAGATGCAAAGGGTTGAACAGGCGGATCTGGACGTTGGGGTGGGCAGCGAGCGTCGCGATGGTCTCCTCTTGCCCGTCGCTGGTGGTGTCATCCAGCAAGATGCGCACGCGTACGCCCCGGTCGGCGGCCTTGAGCAACTCGTCCACCAGCATTCGCGTGCTGATCCCGTCATGGACGATGTAGTACTGCAAGTCCAGGCTGCTTTGAGCGTTGCGGATCAATTCGGCACGGGCGGTGAACGCCTCGGAGCTGTCCGACAGTAGACGAAAGCCCGAGCGGCCCTCGTGAAGAGCGGCTTGGGCCTGGACTGAGCGACCGAAGGTCGAATGCTCCGCCGCTAGCGCCTGGCTGGGCTCGCGAGTGATATCCAGGCTCGCGCAGCCGCAGAGAGTCGTGGCGAGCAACAGAGCGAAAGTCAGGGGAACGTGGGGTTTCAAGTCGAATCATCCCGGGTCGTTGCGAAGGAGTATGGCACGGCTTTTTGATCCGTCATGCCTGCGAGATGCGATGCCCCTTGGGTGTGGGACACCGCCTCCAAGGCCAAGAGAGCCACGCGTTTTGCTGAAAAACATGGCGCGTCGAGGAGCCTTTTCCTACAGAAAAATCCCATCTGGTAGGCAACGATACGCAGGCATTGCTGCCGGTGGCTGGTTTCCTTCCCTGATAGCCATCGCATGACTTCACTCCCTCCCATTCCACAGGTAAGTAATCATGAAAAAAATAATCCTGGCCAGCATGCTGGCTGCTGCTTCCACGCCCCTGATCGCCCAGGCGGCCAGTGTTGATTTGAATGTAACTGGCCGGGTCATTCCGACCTCCTGCGTTCCGGCATTTGCCGGTGGTAGCGATGTCAACCTAGGCCGGATTTTTTCGTCCACCCTGGCCCCCGATCGGCAGAACGATCTTCCTCAGCGGGACGTCAGCCTGCAAATCACCTGCTCCGCTCCGGCGGCCGTGGAAATTGCCGTGACTGACAACCGCGGTGCTTCCAAAGTGCCGGGCCTGTCCTTCAACGGAAGCCGAGGCGATGATCTGTATTACGGCCTGGGTAGCACCCAGGGGGTCGGCATCGGTGGTTTCGGTTTGTTGAGTGGCCAGCCTCGGGCCGACGGCGCTTTGCAGTCACTGCTGCTACGAACGGCGGCCAATCCGGGCTGGAGCGTGCCGACCAATGGTTTGGTGACCAATGCGCCAACGACTTACTCCTGGGGGGGTAGCCCGGCAGCCGGTCCCGCACCGGCTCGTCTTCACACCTTCCCGATGAAAGTCGCCGCGGTCATTCGCGCCACGTCCGAATTACCGGCCACCACCGATGACTTCGATCTCGACGGTTCGGTTACGTTCGATGTGTTTTATCTCTGACTCCTGGCGCATGACGACGCGTAATGCGCGTCTGAAGGGCCATCGATTCGCCTGAGGAGCCGTGCTCCTGCAGCTAGGTTTGATGCCGACGAGACGTGCCTGGCATGTCTCGGTCGGTGCCTCTGGAGATTCCCATGTTTGTTCGAAATTGCTCGCTGTGGACGAGTGCGATGGCAGCGCTGTGCCTGCCATTCATAGGCCTTGGCGCCCAGGCGGCCGGAATGGTCCCGGAAACGCCGGTTGTGATTGTCGACCAGGGCATAGGGGAGGCGACCCTGAATGTCAGGAATACGGACGATCAACCGGCATTGCTCTATAGCGCTGTCCTTGACCTTCCGGAGGACAAGGAACCGTTGCTCCTGGTCAACCCTCCCGTGGCTCGACTGGAACCCGGCCAGAGCCAGCAAGTGCGTTTTATCCTTCACAGTGCCGCTGTCTTGCAGACGGAGCGGCTCAAGCGCGTCGTGTTCGAGGGCATCAAAGCGCGTCCGGCGGCGAGCGGCGCACAAATCTCCATGGGCGTGCGCCAGAACATCCCGGTGATTATTCGTCCGGCTGGCCTGGCAACGGAGCGAATGCCTTGGAAACGGCTGGTCTGGAGCGCCAGGACCGGTGAGATAAGCGTGAGCAATCCCAGCCCCTATGTTGTGAGGCTGGCACGATCGGTGAGTCTGATTCCCGGTGGTGCAACACTGGATATCGGCCGTACCTATATCCTGCCGGGGGAAACGCTGGCGTTCGCCACGCCATCGAGCCTGGGCACACATGTCCGGTTGTTTCCAGCCACCACCTACGGGTTTGCCGCTGGTAGCCACGACGCACGCTTGAGCTTGCAGTAGTGGGCCTGGGTGTCTTCTGGCGGCCTGTCGGCAGCCTGGTCCTGATGTCGATTGCCTGGACCGAAGCCTCGGCACAGGCGTCCGATGAATTTGACCGTTCGGTGCTCGAAGCCCGGGGCATCGATCCGAATGTCGCCGAGTACTTTCGCAGCGCCGCGCGGTTTGCCGCAGGACGCAACCGCGTCTCCCTGAATGTCAATGGCGTACCTTCCGGGCAGATCTTCGTGACGTTCGATGACGAAGGGCAGTTGTGCGTCGATGCGAACTTGTTTGAGCACGTGGGAATCGCCGCGCCGTCGAACGTGAATCCAGGCGTTGATGAGGCGCAGTGCCTGTCTGCCGTACAAGCGTTGGCCGGCTTCAAGGTGCAGCTCGATCCGGGACAGAACCTGGTTTCATTGGTGGTGCCCGCCGACTTGCTGGCGACGCCAGGGCAGCGTCCCGGCGGCTGGGACTCCGGGGGGGTGGCAGGTGTGTGGAATTACGATGCTCTGGTCATCGACGGTTCCGCTGCGGGGCAGTCCAGCCACTATCGCAGCTTGGGCACTGAGCTGGGTTTCAATGCCGGAGATTGGGTCGTGCGCAGCCGCCAGAATTACACGTCGTTCCAGGGCGTGACGCGTTTCGAGACGCTGTACACCCAAGCATCCAAGACCTGGGAGCGGTTTGGCGCGCAGGTGCAGTTGGGCCAGTTGAACATGCGTTCCTCGTTGTTTTCCACGGGCCCGTTCACCGGGGTGCAAATCTTCCCGGAAACGGCGCTTTCCGCGGATGCGGGTGTGCTGGGCGCGGGATCCGAGGTCCAAGGGTTGGCCTATTCGACGGCCCGAGTCGAGGTCCGTCAGAGTGCCATCGTGATCTATACCACTTTGGTCCCCCCCGGGCCGTTCACCTTGCGCGACCTGCCGCTGATCAGTGATAGGTTGGATCTGGAAGTCAGCGTGTTCGAAGAAAGCGGTGAGCGTCGCGACTTTCATGTGCCTGCCGCGCAAGTGCGTCCCGCGAGACTAGGCACCCTGCCCAGTTATGGATTGGCGGCAGGCAGGATCCGGCAGATCGGGCGTGACCATGACACTCCGTCATTTTTTGCCGCCAGCCGGGACTGGCGATGGGGCCCGCGGACGCAGACGAGCGCAGGGTGGATGGGGGCCGACGATTACCAATCCATTGGATGGGGCGTTTCTCAAGCGCTGACCCCAGCGACCGTGCTGACCCTGCAGCAGCTCGGTTCACGCACGACACGAGGCATCGGCGGCCAAGAGATCCAGGCCACACTCAACACGACGCTGGGCGAGGGGCTATCGGTCGGTTTGACAGCGGGCCAGCGCAGCCCTGGGTTTCGATACTTGTCTGAGGCCGGGCGTGATGCCGTTGGAGGTGACCCGTTTGCCCGCGCGGCCAATCACTGGAGCCTATCGCTGAGGAGAGCGGATCCGGCTTGGGGTGCGCTGAGCGGATCATTGGCTCGGTATCAGGGCGGGGGTGGAAAAGCTCATTCGAGGGTCAGCGCGGCATGGTCGCGGGGTTTCGACTGGGCGACGTTTTCGCTGAGCCTTGAACACGACAGGTTTGAGCAAGCGGGTAGATCAGGTGCGTTCGTCAACGTGGGTGTGCCCCTGGGACGCAACCGAAGAATAAGCACTTCTGTACGTTACGATGATTCGAGAGGAGTGCGCAGTGGCGCACGTTATTCGGAGCAGGCCAGTGACAGCCTTGGCTATAGCATCGGTGCCGATCGCTTCGCCGACGACCGGAACGACTTCAACGCCAGGCTTAACGCCGTGCCCCGTTATACCAGCGCAGAACTGGGGTATTCCCGGAGCAGCGCCGGCGCGCGCCATTATGACCTGACGCTACGCGGGGGGTTGGCTTTGCACGACGAGGGCGTGACGCCTTCGCCGTATCCGCTGCGCGACACGTTTGGCCTGCTCAAAGTCGGCGACTACGCCGGAGTCAAGATTGGAACGCCCCAGGGGCCCGTCTGGACCGATGGAGCCGGGCGTGCGGTGGCGGCTGAACTGCCGCCTTACCAGGCGAGCCGTGTTGAAATCGACACGGTCAGCCTTCCTCGCAACATTGAGGTGCCAAATGGTTACCAAGAAGTGCGGGCAGCGCGCGGCGCTGTGCCGCGGCTCGACTTCCAGGCCGCCAGGGTTCGTCGCTTGTTGCTATACGTGCGCAACGAAGAGGGGGTACCCATGGCCAAGGGCCTTGGGGTTTACGACCACGCGGGTCAGTACTTGACGACGGTGGTCGACACGGGCCTGGTATATCTGGAGGATGCCCCTGTCGTGGCAAAACTCTCTATAGCGCTTGCCAATGAGCAAATCTGCCGCTTGGAAATCGATACTCGCCAGATGCCGGCATCCTCAGCGCCTATCGATCGTCTTGAGGTGGCTTGCCAGGTAGGCTGAGCGTGCCTGCACCGCCGATCATTCAGTGATCGATGAGCTTCATTGGACGTTGGCGACATCGCTCAACAGCTTGCTCGCGGCGGCACCCACCTTGCGTACAGCATCTTCGATTTGCGCCGTTGGCTTGGCAGCGTAGTTCATGCGCAGGCAATTACGGTATTTGCCAGATGCCGAGAAAATACTGCCGACCGCGATCTGGACCCCTTGGTCATGAAGCATGCGGTTGAGCTTCAGCGTATCGAAGCCTTCCGGCAACTCGACCCAGAGCATGAAGCTGCCACGAGGGCGGCTGGCGCGGGTGCCCTGGGGGAAATATCGGCTGACCCAGTCCATCATTACGTCGCGATTGCGCTGGTATTGCCCGCGCATGCGGCGTAAATGCGGCTCGAAATGACCAGCCTTGAGAAACTCGGCGATAGCGATCTGGGGCTGCGGCGCGGTAGATCCCGTGCTGATGTACTTCATGTGCAGCACCCGTTCCAGATAGCGACCGGGGGCAACCCAACCCACTCGCAGGCCCGGCGCCAAGGTCTTGGAAAAAGAACTGCAGAGCAGGACGCGCCCATCTTCGTCGAAAGACTTTATGGTGCGCGGACGCGGGTAGGTGTAGGCCAGTTCGCCATACACATCGTCTTCGATAATCGCCACATCAAAGCGCTGTGCCAAGGTCAGGAGGGCGCGTTTGTTGGCCTCGGGCATGATGTAACCCAACGGGTTATTGCAGCTCGGGGTCAACTGTATGGCCTTGATCGGCCATTGCTCCAACGCCAGTTCCAAAGCTTCCAGGCTGATGCCAGTGAGTGGGTCGGTGGGGATTTCCAGGGCTTTCATGCCCAGGCCCTTCAGCGTCTGCATGGCGCCATGGAAGCTGGGTGAATCCACCGCGACGATGTCACCTGGCTCGCAGGTGGCGCGGACGCTCACTGACAGCGCTTCGTGGCAGCCGGTAGTGACAATCAGGTCGTTGGCGCCCAGTTGGCAGCCGGAGTCCAAGGACAGCCGGGCGATCTGTTCCCGCAGTTCCAGGTTGCCGTAGATGTTGTCGTAATACAGGCCGGGCATGTCTTGCCGTCGGCTGATCTGCGCCAGGCTGCGAAGTAATGGCTTCATGGTTGGCGAATGGATATCCGGCATCCCGCGACCCAGCTGCACCACGTCTTTGCGCGGTACGGCGCGTATCAGTTCCAGCACTTGGTCCCATTGTGAAATGTCCACCGGGCGCTGGGCTGGACGGCCCACCGCCGGCAGGTCCGGCAGTTCCCGGCTGACCGGCACGAAATAGCCAGACTTGGGTTTCGGCATTGCCAGCCCGCTGTCCTCCAGCACGCGATAGGCCTGCTGGACCGTGCTCAGGCTGACCCCGTGTTCGGTGCTCAAGGCGCGCACCGACGGCAGCCGGTCACCGGGGCGGTAGAAGCCTTGTTCGATACGGGTGCCGAGCAGCTCGGCGAGGTTCACGTACAGCGTCATGGTGCGTTCTCAGTGAAGTGGGAAAGCGACAACCAATACAGTTGCGGCGCAAAACTTCGATTCAGTGCCGAAAACGCCGATTCTGTATGCTTATAAAAGACATCGCCTGAATCTGTATTGCTTTTGGCCGTCCGCGCATCATGAAAGCTCTGGCTACCCAAGTAAACAGGAGCGATCAAAAATGAACGGCTTGAGCGATGTACGGCTGACGTTACACAGTCAGGAACTGGCGGCTGGGCAGGAAAAGGAGCTGCGCAGCGGGGCTTTGCGCAATGCGCCAGCCGGCCTGAGTCGCTGGGGACTGTTCTGGCATCGTTTGCATACACGCAAAGCCCTGTTGGACATGTCGACCGAACAGTTGCGTGATATTGGACTGAGTCGGGAGCAGGCGCGGGCGGAAGGCTTGAAGCCGTTCTGGCGGATTTGAATCGATAAGAAACCTGTGGCGAGGGAGCAAGCTCCCTCGGCCCCTGTCACACCAGTTCTTTCAATCTATGCCACAACATCCCCAATGCCAGCAGTGGTGAGCGCAAATGTTTGCCCCCTGGGAATGTCATGTGCGGCACCTGTGCAAAAAGATCGAAGCCACCTCCTTGTTGCCCACTGATTGCTTCGGCCAGCAGTTTGCCCGCCAGGTGCGTGGCGTTTACGCCATGGCCCGAGTAGGCCTGGGCGTAATACACGTTCGGCTGATCCTTGAGGCGGCCGATCTGTGGCAAGCGGTTGGCGCCGATGCCGATCATCCCGCCCCATTGATAATCGATTTTCGCGTCCGCTAACTGAGGGAAAACCTTGAGCATTTTCGGACGCATATAGGCGCCGATGTCCTGCGGATCGCGCCCGGAATAATGACAAGCCCCGCCGAACAACAAGCGGCGATCCGCCGAAAGCCGGTAATAATCCAGCGCCACCCGCTGATCACAAACGGCCATGTTCTGCGGTAATAGCGCATGTGCCTGAGTTTCGCTCAACGGCTCGGTCGCGATGATGTAGCTGCCGGCCGGCAGCACTTTGCCGCTCAACTCCTGGTTCAAGCCATTGAGGTAGGCGTTGCAGCCCAGCACCAGGGTGTTGGCGCGGACGGAGCCGTGCTCGGTATGTACTTTTACTTGATGGCCATAGTCGATGCGGGTGACGGCTGATCGTTCGAACAGTCGAACTCCCAATTGCTGGGCCGCCGTGGCTTCTCCCAGCGCCAGGTTGAGCGGATGCAGGTGACCCGAACCCATGTCGACCAAGCCGCCAACGTAACGATCCGAGCCCACCACGTTGTGCATTTCGTCAGCGCGCAGCAGTCGGGTCTCGTAGCGGTAGCCCAGGCTGCGCAATTCTTCGGCGTCTTCGGCGAAGCCCTCGAGGTCGCCGGGTTTGTTCGCAAGGTCACAATAACCCCAGGTCAGGTCGCAAGAAATCTGAAAGCGCTCGACTCGTTGTCGGACGATTTCCACCGCCTCAAGCCCCATCAGTTTCATCTGACGGACGCCGTCGTTACCGACGACCGAAGCAAACTGGTCGAGGCCGTGCCCAACGCCGCGAATCAACTGGCCGCCGTTGCGTCCGCTGGCACCCCAGCCAATTTTATGTGCTTCGAGCAACACCACGCTCATCCCGCGCTCGGCCAGTTCGATGGCCGTGTTCAACCCGGAGAACCCGCCGCCGACCACACAGACGTCCGCGATCAGCTCGCCTTGCAACACCGGATGGTCCGGCTGCGGCAGGCTGCTGGCGGCGTAATAAGAGGCGGCGTGCGCGTGGCTCGGGACAGGTTGCTGAACACGGGCGTTCATGTGCGTAATCCTGATTGATGTGTTTGAGAAATTTTACGGAGCATAAGCCGTGCTTTCCTCCATCGGCAACTCTGGTCGGCTGACGCTGTCTGGCCTGCGCCTTTTGAGGCAGAATCCAAGGCTGTCCCGACCCGGTACTCGCCTCGATGAGCTGCAACAGCCAAAAAATCCGCACGCTGCGTCAGCAGATCCCTACGTTTGAGTGCGTGCCGGGCTGTCACGACTGCTGCGGCCCGGTGACCACCTCGCCCGAGGAAATGTCCCGGCTCCCGCGCAAGACCCGCGCCGAACAGGACGCCGCCATGGAAGCGCTCGATTGCGTGCACCTGGGGCCGAACGGTTGCACGGTCTACGACGAGCGGCCGTTGATCTGCCGTCTGTTCGGCACCACGGCGACCTTGCCATGTCCCAATGGTCGACGCCCGGTGGAGCTGATCCACCCGCGTGTCGAGAAGCAGATTCATGAGTACATGGCGAGTACCCGGCAGGTGTTGGTCTAGGCCTCTCAATCCGGGATCGGCAGGTTCAGGCTCTCCTTTACTTCTTCCATCACGATATAGCTCTTGGACTCACGCACGTGGGGCAGCTTGAGCAGGATGTCGCCCAGCAGCTTGCGGTACGAGGCCATCTCGGAAATCCGCGCCTTCACCAGATAATCGAAGTCGCCCGACACCAGGTGGCATTCCAGGACGTGTGGCAATTTCAGCACTGCGCGTCGGAATTCTTCGAAGGTATCGCCGGACTTGTAGTCGAGGCTGATCTCGACAAACACCAGCAGGCTGCCCTTCAGGTGCTGCGGATTGAGCCGGGCGTTGTAGCCCATGATGATGCCTTCGCGCTCCAGGCGCCGGACCCGCTCGGTACACGGCGTGGTGGAGAGACCGACCTTTTCGCCCAGTTCGGTGAAGGAAATCCGGCCGTCCGCCTGGAGGATGCGCAGAATGTTGCGGTCGATCTTGTCCAGCTCGCGCTTGGTCTGGGTATTGGTACGCACAGGTGATGCGCCTCCATGAAAAGGGTTTTTGCCGAGAATTCTCGCCAAATATAGGGATTTATATAGTGAAAAGCACTGGCTGATCTTTTTTACACTGCGCCCATCTAAGCTTTGTACAACAAACGTCAGCGGTCATCCGCGATGAGGATTCAACATGCGCGTTCTGGTCTTGGGTAGCGGCGTCATCGGTACCGTCAGTGCTTACTATCTGGCCCGTGCCGGGTTTGAAGTGGTGGTGGTCGACCGTCAGCCGGCGCCGGCCATGGAAACCAGCTTCGCCAACGCCGGCCAGGTGTCGCCGGGTTACGCCTCGCCGTGGGCCGCGCCCGGTGTGCCGCTCAAGGCCATCAAGTGGCTGTTGCAGCGTCACGCGCCGTTGGCGATCAAGGCCACTGCCGACATTGATCAATACCTGTGGATGGCGCAGATGCTGCGCAATTGCACTGCCAGCCGCTACGCAATCAACAAGGAGCGCATGGTCCGCCTGTCCGAGTACAGCCGTGACTGCCTGGACGAGTTGCGCGCCGAGACCGGCATTGCCTACGAGGGCCGCAGCCTGGGCACTACTCAACTGTTCCGCACCCAGGCCCAGCTCGATGGCGCGGCCAAGGACATCGCCGTGTTGAAGGAGTCTGGCGTGCCGTTCGAAGTCCTCGACCGCGCAGGCATCGCCCGGGTCGAGCCGGCGCTGGCCAACGTCACCGACATCCTCGCCGGTGCGCTGCGCCTGCCCAATGACCAGACCGGCGACTGCCAGATGTTCACCACCCGCCTGGCGGAAATGGCTGTCCAGCTCGGCGTGCAATTTCGGTTCGACCAGAATATCGAGCGCCTGGATTTCGCCGGTGACCGCATCAACGGCGTCTGGATCGACGGCAAGCTGGAAACAGCCGACCGCTACGTCCTGGCCTTGGGCAGCTACTCGCCACAGTTGCTCAAGCCCCTCGGTATCCGCGCGCCGGTGTATCCGCTCAAGGGCTATTCCCTGACCGTGCCGATTACCGACCCGGCGATGGCGCCGACCTCGACCATTCTCGATGAGACCTACAAGGTCGCGATCACCCGGTTCGACAATCGTATTCGCGTCGGCGGCATGGCCGAAATCGCTGGATTCGACCTTTCGCTGAACCCGCGTCGGCGCGAAACCCTGGAGATGATCGTCAACGACCTTTATCCTCGGGGCGGCGACCTGGCCCAGGCCAGTTTCTGGACTGGCCTGCGCCCAACTACACCGGACGGCACGCCTATCGTGGGCGCTACCCCGTTCAAGAATCTGTTCCTGAACACTGGCCACGGCACCCTCGGTTGGACCATGGCCTGTGGTTCCGGTCGCCTGCTGGCGGACCTGATGGCGAAGAAAAAGCCACAGATCAGCGCCGAAGGCCTCGACATTTCCCGTTATGGCAGCAAACCCCAGGAGTCCGCAAAACATGGCAATCCAGCGCCAGCTCACCAATGACTGCTTGAGTGTTTCGGCCGCGCTGCCCTGACAGCTGTCAAAACTCTCCCTCTCCCGGCGCTGTTGGTGGTTGATGCTGTCAGCCTGCGCCGGTTTTTTATCCATGACTGCCTAGAAGCGTGCCGCCATGCGTCCTGCCCGTGCCTTGATCGACCTCCAAGCCTTGCGTCATAACTATCAATTGGCCCGTGAAGTCACGGGGGCCAAAGCCCTTGCGGTGATCAAGGCCGACGCCTATGGGCACGGGGCGGTGCGCTGCGCCGAAGCCTTGCAGGAAACGGCCGACGGGTTTGCCGTGGCCTGTATCGAAGAGGCCCTGGAGCTGCGAGCGGGCGGTATTGGTGGACCGATCCTGCTGCTGGAAGGATTTTTCGAGGCCGATGAGCTTGCCTTGATCGTCGAACATGATTTGTGGTGCGTGGTGCATGCGTTGTGGCAACTCGAAGCGATCGAGCGCGCGACGCTGGGCAAGCCGATCACGGTCTGGCTCAAGCTCGATTCGGGTATGCATCGGGTCGGATTGCATCAGGACGAGTTTCAGCCGGCGTATCGTCGCCTCCTGGCCAGTGGAAACGTGGCGAAGATCGTATTGATGAGTCACTTCGCCCGTGCCGATGAACTGCATGACCCCAGCAGCCTGCAACAGTTAGCAGTATTCGAGCAGGCCCGCCAGGGCCTGATGGCAGAGGTCAGCCTGCGCAATTCTCCGGCGGTGCTGGGTTGGCCGCAGATCCCCAGCGACTGGGTGCGGCCCGGCATCATGCTGTACGGCGCAACGCCTTTCGAGGAGGCCAATGCCGTTGCTTCGCGCCTGCAGCCGGTCATGACGCTGGAGTCTAGAATCATCAGCGTGCGCGAGCTTCCCGTCGGCGAGCCCGTGGGTTATGGCGCACGCTTTGTCACGGCGCAACCGACACGCGTGGGCGTGGTCGCCATGGGCTACGCCGACGGCTACCCGCGCCAGGCGCCCAACGGCACGCCGGTGCTGGTGGACGGGCAGCGTAGCCAACTGGTCGGGCGGGTATCGATGGACATGCTGTGCGTGGACTTGACCCATATCCCCCAGGCCGGGCTCGGCTCCACGGTCGAGCTATGGGGCAAAAATGTCCTCGCCAGCGACGTGGCGATGGCTGCCGGCACGATTCCCTACCAGATATTCTGCAACCTGCGGCGGGTGCCAAGGCTCTATTCCAAGGGGTGAGGCTGAGCGCGATCTACCGAAAGTCGCTTCACCGCACAGGATTCGGGCCAAAGTGTTGTAAATACTGAACGCTGTCGCCATGATAACGTTCACTTTACACACAACCTGATTCCCTGGAGGCTCCAGCATTGGACGTCGGTGAACGACTGCAATCCATTCGTAAACTCAAAGGCCTTTCCCAGCGTGAACTCGCCAAGCGCGCGGGCGTCACCAACAGCACCATTTCGATGATCGAGAAAAACAGCGTGAGCCCCTCGATCAGCTCGCTGCGCAAGGTCCTTGGCGGGATTCCCATGTCCATGGTCGAGTTTTTCTCCGAAGAAATCCTCCAGGAGAAACCGACCCAGATCGTCTACAAAGCCAACGAACTGATCGACATCTCCGATGGCGCCGTGACCATGAAACTGGTGGGCCGGGCGCATCCGAGCCGGGCGATTGCGTTTTTGAACGAAATCTATCCGCCTGGCGCCGACACGGGCGACGAGATGCTCACCCACGAAGGCGAAGAAACCGGGATCCTGGTGGAAGGGCGGTTGGAATTGGTGGTGGGCGCCGAAACCTTCGTGCTCGAAGCCGGTGACAGCTACTATTTCGAAAGCACCAAGCCCCACCGCTTCCGTAACCCGTTCGACGTGCCGGCGCGACTGATCAGCGCAGCCACACCGGCCAATTTCTAGACCAAGAGGCGCCGAGCCCGCAGGGCAAAGGCGCTCGAAGGTTGGCCTGTCATGACAAACAAGACCCTTGCGACTTTGGGGTTGTTTCGGAGTGACAGGCTTACCGCTATACTTGCGCCCGCCTGCAAACCGTGGCCGCAGGCGTGACTAGCCACCATTGAGGGTGTACGCGTGAACCTAATTATGAAAATGCTGGCTGCACCAGCAACCGTATTGGCCCTATGGGCTGCGAGCGCTCAAGCGGCGCCCAACGATGACATCGCCAAGCGCCTTGAACCCGTCGGCCAGGTTTGCGTCCAGGGCAAGGAATGCAAGGGGATGGAAGTGGCTACAGCGGCGGGCGGTGCCGGCGGTGCCAAGGCGCCAAAAGACGTCATTGCCAAACATTGCAACGCTTGCCACGGTACTGGTCTGCTGGGCGCGCCGAAAATCGGTGACAAGGCAGCCTGGAAAGAACGCGCCGACCACCAGGGCGGTCTCGATGGCATCCTGGCCAAGGCCATCACGGGCGTCAACGCCATGCCGCCTAAAGGCACCTGCGCCGATTGCTCGGATGAAGAGCTCAAGGGCGCCATCAAAGAGATGTCTGGCCTGTAAAACGCCGGCATCGTGTCTAGTCCTGAAATAGGTTTACACCTGTTTCATCTCAAAGCGCCCGATGCACCGCATCGGGCGTTTTGTATTTCAGAGACAAATGAGGTCGCTTACGGTTATAAATTTCTATCGACTCCTCGACCATGCGCTTGGCTTGGGCAAGGTCTTTGGGACGGTGTAAAAGAAACTCCGTTTTCAGAATCCCATTCACCCGTTCCGCTAGGGCATTCTGGTAGCAGTCGTAGCCATCAGTCATCGAACACCTGACGCCGTGCTTGGCATGCAGCCTCTGGTAGAGATCAGAGCAGTATTGCGAGCCCCGATCAGAGTGATGTACCAGCGGCTGATTGCTTCTTCGATGCCGAAGGGCTTTGGTCATTGCCTGGATGACTGACTCGGTATGCAGGCTTTCATGCACATGATGGCCGACTATTTTGCGCGAAAACGCATCGGTGACCAGGCTCACATAAGCGACGCTTTGTTCGGTAGGCAAGTAGGTTATATCTGCTACCCATACCTGTTCAGGCCCCGTGGCAGTGACTTGGTCAGGGCCGGGTTTGAGCCGATTCGGATGTCGACGGAAGCGATGATGACTATCGGTAGTCTTGTGATAAGCGCGTTTGCGTAGGACCAGTTGTCGATGGTCTCGCAAGATATCGAACAACCGATCTCGACCTACCGTTCGCGTCAGTTCAGGTTCGGACTGCATGAGGCCATGCAGCTTGCGGGTGCCCAACCGGGGCATTTCAAGGCGTGTCTCCAGCACAAACCCCAGCACCTTTTGCGCGTGGCTAGCTTGCGCGTCGTAAGCTCGATTGCGCTTGTAATACGCCTGCCGTGAGATGCCCAAAAACTGGCAAGCCCTGGTAACACTCAGGCCTTCGATTTGCCCTTGGCTGAGGACCTGCCGGATCGCTTTTTTACGACAGAAACACCGTAATCGTTCTTCAGCACGTCAACGACAGCTTCAAAAAATTGGGCTTTCTGGTTGGCAAGGGCCAGCTTTTCTTCCAGCTCCTTGATTCGCTGCTCTGGTGTCAGCGGCAAATTTGGCTCGGCCATCGGTCGATTCCTCTGGGCACGAATGGAGGCGCCTTGGCTCCAGTCCTGCCTTCCATGCTTGCGTAACCACACCAACACAGTCGACCGACCCTGAATCCCATAACGCCGTTGAGCCTCTTTATAACTCAGTTCGCCCTTTTCAACTTGATCGACGACCGCCAATTTAAAGCCCAGCGTGTAATCACGCTGACTGCGCCTTTTTCCTGATTCCATTGGTTCCTCCTGAGGATAGGTCAGAAGGTGTAAACCTTATTCAGGACGAGACA